>CAMEUH010000079.1 GCA_945938055.1 uncultured Eubacteriaceae bacterium
CGTCGGAAGTTCTTTTATGATTTCCATTGCAATGGAACCCTGTCCCGTTGCAACTGCCAGATCATCAAACGGATGCACAAAGGTATATCCGTTTTCTTCCGCCAGTTTTAAGGCGTGGGCACATGCCTCATCATACACGTCGCCATGCAAAATAACATCTGCGCCATAGCTCTTGGTACGATTCACCTTCATTAATGGCGTTGTGGTCGGCATGACAACCGTTGCCTTAACCCCATAAATCTTTGCCGCATAGGCAACACCCTGGGCATGATTTCCTGCCGATGCAGTAATTAAACCTTTTGCCCGTTCTTCTTCCGTGAGTGTGCTGATTTTATAATAGGCACCTCTTACCTTATAAGCGCCGGTATACTGCATGTTTTCCGGCTTTAAATATACCTTATTGCCAGTCTGTGCCGAAAAATATTCACTATAAACAAGGTTCGTATTCAGTGTAACCTCTTTTACCTTTTCCGCAGCCTCTTCAAATTTCTCCAACGTCAACATAAATAAATCCTTCTTTCTCCTATTCAGATAACCTTTTTATTCTGCCTTATTCTTCTGTGTTTTCTGTTTGATTTTCCACATTAAATAAAGCATTTACAAATTCATCGGAATCAAATTTCTGCAAATCATTTACCTGTTCGCCCACGCCGATGTATTTTACGGGAATTCCGTATTCAGCCTGAATGGCAACGGCAATGCCGCCCTTGGCAGTACCATCCATCTTCGTAAGAATAATACCGGTCACATTCGTGACATCCTTAAATTCCTTAAGCTGTGACAATGCATTCTGACCGGTTGTTCCATCCAGAACGATGAAATTTTCCCTATACGCATCAGAATACTCCTTTTCAATGATTCTGTCAATTTTCTTAAGCTCTTCCATCAGGTTTTTCTTATTGTGCAGACGTCCTGCCGTATCACAGATTAAGACATCTGCCTTACGTGCCTTTGCAGCACTGACCGCATCAAAAATCACAGCCGCCGGGTCTGATCCTTCGGATTGTGCTATAATATCAGAGCCCGTTCTGTGAGCCCATTCTGTCAGCTGTTCAATGGCTGCCGCACGAAACGTGTCCGCAGCTGCAAGAACCACTTTTTTCCCCTGTTCCTTAAACTGTCCTGCCAGCTTACCAACGGAAGTGGTCTTTCCTACCCCATTCACACCAATCACAAGAATCACTGATTTGCGGTTTTCAAATTCGTAGCTGTTTTCCCCCAGGTTCATCTGTTCCTTGATGCTCTCAATTAGCAGTTCCTTGCATTCCTGCGGTTTCTTAATATGATTCTCCTTTACCTTATCCCTAAGGCTGTCCAGAATCATTTCTGTCGTTTTAACACCTACATCACCCATGATGAGAATCTCTTCCAATTCCTCATAAAAATCCTCATCAATCTCTGAAAATCCTGAAAAAACAGAATCAATTCCGGAAACAATGTTATCTCTGGTCTTTGAAAGACCCTCTACTAATTTACTAAAAAATCCCATGCCTTACTCCTTTATCTTACTCACTCTTACTTAAGCTTACTCTTTTTTCTTCTCCAGGTCCTTCTCAATTAAGTCCACAGAAACAAGCGTGGATACACCTTTTTCCTGCATGGTAATACCATACAGTCTGTCTGCACACGCCATGGTTCCACGACGATGTGTAATGACAATAAACTGCGTATGCTTTGTAAGCTTATGTAAATACTGTGCAAAACGAGTTACATTGGAATCGTCCAGCGCCGCTTCAATTTCATCCAGCAGACAGAATGGCGACGGCTTTAAGTTCTGAATGGCAAAAAGCAGTGCAATTGCCGTGAGTGCCTTCTCACCACCGGAAAGCTGCATCATGTTCTGCAGTTTCTTTCCAGGCGGTTGTGAAATGATACGAATGCCAGCTTCCAGAATATCTTCATCCTCTACAAGCTCCAATGTACCCTTACCACCACCAAACAGTTCCTTAAATACCTTGTCAAATTCTACCTTAATCTCTGCAAATTTCTGTTCAAACTGAACACGCATGCCCGTATCCAGTTCTTCAATGATTTTCTGAAGGGCAGCCGCTGCTTCTACCAAATCGTCATGCTGTGTCTTTAAAAACTCATATCGCTCGGATAATACCCTGTAATCCTCAATCGCATTGACATTCACATCGCCTAACGACTTAATGGAATTCTTAAGGGAAGCTACATTCTTTCGAATTGCCGCAAGATCAGTCAGTTCCTCATCACGAAGTTCTAACGCAACACTCATGGTAATTTCATATTCATTCCACATGTATTCATACTGTGCATCACTTGCTTCATTTAACTTGTCTATCTGGCTGTTTAATCGGAATACTTCTTTATCCAGTTCCGCAATGGATGCAGAAAGCGCCTCTCTCTTTTCAAAAAATGCCTTATGGGATGTATTCTTTTCTTCTTTCCTCTTACGAAGCTGTTCCGTCTTTTCTTCATATTCCTGAATCAATCTTACGGAATCTTCAATATTTAACTTTAAGGTCTCAATGTCCTTCTTTTTCGCTTCGACTTCCGCGCCGGAAGTTCCGATTCGATTCTTCAGTTCTTCTGCCTCGTCTTTTAAACGATTTATTTCATCTTCCACACGACGGATGTTTTCCAGAACGAATTCATCCTTCTGTGCAAGATTCGAGTATATCAGGTGAATTTCTTCCGTAATACGGCTGCATTCCGTTTCTTTCAGCCGGTTTTCCTCTAATTCCCTGCTAAAATTAGAAATATTTTTTTCTGCCTTTGCATTCCGATCATCTAACTGGGATAATTCGGTGGAAATACCCTGAAGACTCTCTTTGATTTCTGCAATCTGGCGGTCAATTTCTCCTGCTTCATCCGCAGAATCCTTGTAAGAAGAAATAATCTCCAGTTTCTTTTCCTGTGCCTGCTTTAAATTCATTTGTGCCGTATTCTTAAGCACCATGGTATCACGCAGAGTCTTATTATTCTCTTCCAGATTGGTACGAAGTTCGCCAACCAGGGCACGCAGATTTTTAACTTCTTCCTGATCCTTGTCAATCTGTGCAGAAAGTGCTTTAATCTGTGCTGCAAGTTCCTCAATTTCCCTGCGTCTTCCCAAAAGATTGCTGGAATTCTTAAAGGCACCACCTGTCATGGAACCGCCCGGATTGAGCTGTTCCCCTTCCAGTGTTACAATTCTTAAGGAATATTTATATTTTCTTGCTATGGCAAGAGCATTGTCAATATTATCCACCACAAGCACTCTTCCCAGCAGATAACGGGACAACTCCACATATTCAAAGGAAACCTTGACCAGATCACTTGCAATTCCAACAACTCCCTGTTCCTTTAGGCATGGCTCTTTTGCAAGGGTATTCCTTCCTGAAATAGAAGATAATGGCAAAAAGGTAGCCCGGCCGAATTTATTTTCCTTTAAGAACTGAATCAGTCCTTTTGCCGTATTTTCATTATCCGTTACAATATTCTGAATAGTTCCGCCAAGTGCTGTCTCAATGGCAATTTCGTATTTCTTCTCAACCTTAATGATATCAGCAATAACACCCAATATTCCCTTATTGGATTCCTTTTGTTCCATTACCTTACGGATACTGTTGCCATAACCGTCGTAACGTTCTGTGATGTTACGCAGAGACTCTAACTTGGATTTATCACCGTGATACTGCTGTTGTTCCTTATTAATGGCCGTTGTCATTTCAGCAACCTTGTTTCTGGTTGCCGTAATCTCATCGCTGATTTCCTGATTGGTCTGATTTAAGGAATCAATTCTTAAATTCACCTCATCCAGTTCTTTCTGGTATTTGCTCTCAGCCTCCTGCCATACCGCCTCATCACTCTTTCCCTTTAAAATGCGGCTGGTCAGTTCTGATTTACGAATGCCAATCTGCTCCAGCATCGTCTCATACCGCTGGCTTCTGGTTTTGGTCTGTGCCTTTTCATTGAGAATCTCAATAATTTCATCCTTATTTTGTTCAATGGAATGGTTTAATTGGGCAATATGATTCTGAACGGAAAGTAGCTTTTCTTCCGCCTCATTCTTTTCTGCTTCTTTTGCCAGCAGTTCTTCTCTTGCCAAAGAACGCTTCTCTAAAAATTCCTTCTTTTCTTCTTCCTTTGCAGTGATATTTGCATTTACCGCATTAATCCGCTCGCCAAGATGCTCATCATTTACAAGCAGTGTGTTAATCTGCTCATTTAAAACATTAATCTGGCCCTCCAGACGGCCTTTATTGACCACCATCTCATTCTGATGTGTTTTGCATTCTTCCATTTCCAGGCTGATGCCTTCAATTTCCGCCTCAAGGCGTTCATATTCTTCCTTAATCGCTTCATTTTCCGTCTGCTTCTGCAAGAAATCCTGCTCCGCAATTGCATGCTTATCAGAAAACTCCTTCAGTTGTCCCTTAATACGGTCTGTTTCCAGAAGAAACAGATTGACATCGTATTTTTTTAATTCTTCCTTTAACCGTAAATATTCCTTCGCCTTCTCAGACTGCTTCTCCAATGGGCCAACCTGTTTCTCCAGCTCGCTTAAAATATCATTTACACGGGTTAAATTCATCTGCTCATCTTCCAGTTTTTTTACAGCAGCAGATTTTCTCCGTTTGAATTTTACAATGCCGGCCGCCTCATCGAACAATTCTCTTCTCTCCTCTGGCTTACCGCTTAAGATTCGGTCAATCTGCCCCTGTCCGATAATGGAATAACCTTCCTTACCAATACCGGTATCATAAAACAGCTCATTGACATCCTTTAACCGACATGCATTTCCATTAATCAGATATTCACTTTCACCAGAGCGGAATACCTTACGGGTGACAGTCACTTCGTCATAATCCACGGAAAGTGCTCTGTCTGAATTATCCAGGGTAATTGCCACATAGGCATAACTGACCGGTTTCCGGATTTCTGTTCCGGAAAAAATGACATCTTCCATCTTGGCACCACGCAGCTGCTTTGCCCTCTGTTCGCCAAGAACCCATCTTACGGCATCCGCAACATTACTCTTTCCACTTCCATTTGGTCCTACAATTCCTGTTATGCCATTATGAAACTCAAAAAGTATTCTGTTTGCAAATGACTTAAAGCCCTGTACTTCTATACTTTTTAAATACATTGAAAATAATCCTTTCTATCCTGTTTGTAAGGCATGCCTTAACAGTTATTCTTTTTTGTCTGTACCGCATTATCATTACGAATGGAAAGAATTGCATGATATGCTGCTTCCTGCTCGGCCGCTTTTTTCGTTCTGCCCGAGCCTGTCCCGATAACCCTGTCTCCAATTAACGCTTCCACACCAAATGTCTTGTTGTGGTCCGGTCCTTCTTCTTTTGTCAGACGATAAGAAAGCGGTTCCTTCGTAACTGCCTGGACCATTTCCTGCAGGATAGTCTTACTATCATAAAAGAGCTTCTTATCCTGTACGTCATTCAGGATAAAACGGTCAATAAACTCCTTTGCACTAGTAAAACCACCATCCAGATAAACAGCACCAATCAGTGCCTCCATGGCATCGGAAACAATTGAATCCCGATACCGTCCACCAGTTAATTCCTCTCCTTTTCCCATGAGCAGATAATCTCCAAGGCTCAAATCCCTGCTACAAAATGCCAGGGTTGGCTCACAGACAATACTGGCTCTCGTCTTCGTCATCTCGCCTTCAGGCATGTCCGGAAAATTCCGGAAAAGATAATCGCTGACTGTAATTTCCAGAACTGCATCTCCAAGAAATTCCAGTCTTTCGTTGCATGCCAGTTTATTAAGACGATGTTCATTCGTAAAAGAACTATGGGTCATGGCATGACGCAAAAGTTCTTTGTCCCGGAATTCATATCCGATGGCTGACTCAAGTCCCCTTAAATTCTTATTTGACATATTCTCTCCTTATGGGAAACAAAGCTTCCCCAATATCTGCATATAATATATGAGACCATCCTTATCAGACAGTCTCATATATGTCATCTTATTAATGAACCTTTTTATTATAAAATTAGTTTGTTGCTGCCTTAATCTGCTCAACTGCATCAGCAACGGTTACGATATTCTCTGCAGCATCATTTGCAATCTCAATATCGAATTCTTCTTCAATTCCCATGAGAATCTGGAATACATCCAGTGAATCAGCTCCCAGATCATCTACAAATGTAGTATCCATTGTAATTTCATCTGCATCAACATTCAATACTTCTGCGATAATTTTCTGTAACTTTTCGAATTCCATAATAATTTCCTTTCATGCATTAATCATTATTTAACATTTCTTTTATTTTCTCATTGATTCCCTGCTCTTTAAAGGTAGCACACTGTAAAATGGATGCGCTGATTTCCTTTGCAGTAGAATTACCATGAGTCTTAACAACAAGTCCATTCAGACCAATGAGCGGTGCTCCGCCATATTCACTGGCATCAAAAGACTTGAGTGTTTTCTTTAATGCCGGCTTTACCAGAAGTGCGCCGATTTTACTGCGAAGAGAAGTCATCATGCCTTCTTTCACTTTGGAAATCAATGCTGCGCCCACACCTTCATAAAGCTTTAAAATAACATTTCCAACAAATGCCTCGCAGACAATGACGTCCACGTCACCATTTGGAATGTCCCTTGCCTCAATACTGCCTACAAAATTAATGTCCGTGCAGTTCTTAAGCAATGGATAAGTTTCTTTCACCAGCTGGTTTCCCTTTTCCTCTTCCACTCCAATATTGACAATCGCAACCTTTGGATTCTTCACTCCCATGACATGCTCCATGTAAATGGAACCCATCCGCGCAAACTGTACCAGATGCGAAGGTCTTGCATCCACATTGGCACCACAGTCAACCAGAAGAGAAACACCCTTCTTCGTCGGAATCAGCGGTGCAAGTGGTGGTCTTTCCACCCCCTTTATTCTTCCGACAATAACCTGTCCGCCTACAAGAATTGCTCCGGAACTTCCGGCAGAAACAAACGCATCTGCACTGCCTTCTTTCACCATGTTCAGTGCCATGACCAGAGAGGAATTCTTTTTCTTCTTGATTGCCATTACCGGAGGTTCTCCTGTTTCAATCACCTCATCGGCATTACATACAGTAATCTTTTCTTTATTATATGTGTATTTCTCCAGTTCAGAACGAATGATTTCTTCTTTTCCTGTTAAAACAACATAAATATTATCCTTTGCATTTACTGCATTAACCGCACCCTTAATCGGTTCTACAGGAGCGTTGTCACCGCCCATGGCGTCAACTGCAACAATAACTTTATCTTCCATGTTACTCCATTCCTGTCTGAAAAGACATATGTTTTTACGATGTATCAGTAAAATACTAATACATAATATACTAAAATTCACCTGTTCGCAATACTATTATTCATCTTTTATAATTTTTATGGAATCTTTTTGGAAATAATGCTTTAAATCCGCCAGGCAATCCTCATCCCAGTAAAAAATCGGAGGAATCCACGTGATTTCTTCCACTTCCACATCTGTTATACTCTTATCATAATAAAGACGGAACCGTTCATCCACCTTCTGGTCAAAATCCTGTGCCTGTCCGATACGTAATGATTCCTTTGCACTGGCACAATCAAAATATAATTCATCTACCCGGCAAAATACAAGTAAAATAATTAAAGAAACATAAATTGTTACTTTTGCAGCAATTTCTTTCACCGGAATCGAATAATGTGTAAAAAACCATCCCATCAGATAAATCGCATCAAATAAATACATCAGCATCATGACATAGAAAGAAACAATCTTACATCTTCCATAAAATGCACTATTAGCGTAAACAACCGGTGCAAAAACCGCGCAATATACCCCAAAGGACACCACAATAAACAGAAGCGGATACCGGAACTTAAAATTGGTCTTTTTTCTACGCATCGCATCAAAAACAACTACCAGCAAGAAAAGGAAGAACCAAATCATCGGCTTTCTATAAAAATGTGGTATAAATCCAACGGAAGCTTCAATGGCACCCCATATGCTTCCCAGAACAGACTGTGAAAACAGCTCACTACCACCGCGAATCAGATTCCCAGGTGCCAGAACATTTCCCAAAAGACCTGCAATTCCACAAAAAACAGGAATGGCATAGAGTATTTTTTCCTTTTTGTACACAAGAAGCAAGACCGCAAACTCTAAGACCAGAACCAGCGGATTAATCAATCCGGACAAAAGATTTCCCAGTCCTACCGCAAATGCCAGAATCGAACCGATTCCAAGACAAATTTTATTGCTGCTTACAATATACTCCAGCAAAAACGCCTGTGACAAGAAGAAAACACTGGTAAACAATGTATAATTGATGCCACCAACCCACCAGTAATAAGCATCCTTTGCGGAAGGCGAAAAATTAAAGAACATCACCAGCATCGGAATACAAATCATCAGATAATGTGAAACAGGAAAACGAAGCAGTCTTACCAATGCCACATAAAGCAAAGCTGCCGTGCTCACAAGGAGCGCTCCCGCCAACACCACAAACGTATATTTATAATAGTCCTCATGAAATACTACCGGCGGTAATCCTCCAATAAACATACTTAAGAAACAGCCATCCCAATTCTTCCAGATAGCAATGGCATTCTGAAAACCATATCCTATGGTCTGAAAAAGAGAATGTGTTTCTTCCCACACAAAATGCGCTCCGCTTGACATCCAGAAATCATCCGCATTGGAATGGTTATATTTGGATATTTCAAGCATTGGCAGGAACTTATTCACAAAAAGTACCACCAGCATAACAATTGGAAGTACATGATATTCCATTATTCTTTTTATAAATTTCTTCATTTCCAACCTCAATCCGCTTCATAAACAATGCATTCTTTATTAAAATAATATGCCACATCCGTAAGACAATCATCATCAAAATAGAACAGTCCCGGAAACCAGTCAATTTTCTTCACATAGACTTCTTTGATCTCCGGATTATAATATTGTGCCATCCGCTCGTTAATCCGATCGTGATAATTCTGTGCTGACCCTGATACCAAAGCTTCCCTGGCATAAGCCGTATCAAAATAAATACTATCCACTTTTGCAAAAATCAATACCAGTAACATAAAAACGCATACCAGTACCAGACTACGCCTGCTATTGAATTTTTCTCTTACACGTACATAAACCCATCCGGAAAAGTACATCAGGTTGCATAACAAAAGAATTACCAATACAAAGAAAGAAATCTCTTTGCACCTTCCATAATAGGCATTATGCGAATAAATCACCGGTGTAAACGCCGCACAATATACCAGATAAGAAATAATACCAACCGCAAGTGGACACGGAAAGCGGAAATTAACCTGCTGTCTGCTCACAAAAAAAGCATCCAGAATCACAAAAAATAATGCAAGAATAAACCATATTGCCGGTTTCCGATAAAAATCCCCCAGGAGCGTTGTAGATGCAATCACCGTTTCCACAATTGTCTTCACGATAGATCCATGAAACAATTCACTGCCACCACGAATCAGATTTCCCGGTGCCAGAACATTTAACAAAAGCCCCAGAATTCCACAACATACCGGTATCCAAAAAAACTTTCTTTTTCCGGAGTCATCCCACTGTTTCGTATGTACGAGCCACAACAGTACCATTTCCTCCAGCACAAGAACAATCGGATTAACCAGTGCCGAAAGGAGATTTCCAAGTCCGGTGCAGAATGCCGATACACATCCTAAAACCAGAAAGACCTTATGACCCGAAACCAGATATTCCAGAAGAAACGCCTGTGATACCAGAAAAACTGCGAAGAAAAATGTATAATTGATTCCTCCGCACCACCAGTACATCCCTTCCTTTACGGAAGGCGAAAAACAGAAAAGCATCGTGAGGGTCATTGATGTAATCATCATTTCATGCATCCATGAAAAATGCAGAATTTTCCTGCATACAACATGGAAAAAGAAGATGACTGACAAAAATAATGCTCCTCCTATGATAAAAAATGTATACCGGTAATAATTTTCATGAAACACAACTGGTGCAAGCCCCGATAAAAACATACTGAGAAAACATCCATCCCAGTCCTTCCACAAAAGCATGGCACTGTAAAACGCTTCACCAATTGCTGCCCATAAGGAATGTGTATCTTCCCATACCTTATGGATGCTAACCGACATCCAGTAATCATCCGCATTGGAATGATTGTAAAACGA
>CAMEUH010000080.1 GCA_945938055.1 uncultured Eubacteriaceae bacterium
GCTTGGGGCAAAGGGACATTCGGATGTAAACATTATTGCAACCATTAATCCTGAGACAGGAAAGATTTTCCTGGTAACCATTCCAAGAGACTCCTGGGTAAAGGTGTATTATGGTGATGGAACAGACAGTGGTTCCCAGAAAGATAAACTGACCCATACGGGAAATAATGGTATTGCATGTACACTTAGTACCGTAGAAAACTTATATGATTTGGATATTGATTATTATGTACGTTTGAATTTTACCGGTTTTGAAAAGTTGGTGGATGCACTGGGCGGAATTGATGTAGAATCAGATTATGCATTTACTTCTTATGCTCAGACACATACTTATAAAAAAGGAATTAACCACCTGGATGGATATGGTGCATTGATTTTTGCAAGAGAGCGTCATGCATTCTCGGATGGAGATTTCCAGAGAGCCAAGAATCAGACCAAGGTTATTCAGGCAATTCTTGATAAGGCATTATCGGTAACCATGTTGACAAATTATACCGGAATCATGGATTCCTTATCAGATGTGGTTTCTACCAATGTTCCGTCAGAACAGATGACAAAGCTTGTTAAGATGCAGCTTTCCACCATGAAGAAGTGGAGCATTCAGTCCTATACGGTAACTGGTGTAACCGGAAGTGAGTGGTGTATATCTTATAGTGGTAATCCGCTTTCGATTGTTTACGTGGATGAAGCACAGATTGATCTTGTAAAGGCAAAAATTGCAGCAGTAGAGGCAGGAGAAGATCCGGATTTGATTACAAGTGTTCCATCTGGTAATGTACAATAATTTATGACAAAAATACAAGAGAGCATCTATGGAGTCTTAAGAGATCCGGATGCTCTCTTTTTTATGGCATGGGTTATTCTGCCTGAATGGATTTTGAAATGGCATGGTCGATTGCATCCAGAAGGACAATGCTGGTGTATTTATTCTCGGCAGGATATGTAATGTTTTGTGTAGAATTGTTCTGAATGACCTGTTCGGTTATTTCATTGAAACATGTGTCAAATACAGGAAACATGGTTTCTATGGAATCGGAAATATTAGCAGCATCAATATGATGAATCAGATTGTCGTCCATGGTTACACGGATTTCTACCGGATTGCCGTTTAATACCACTGTAGAAGAGTATACACCGGCAGTATACTGAAACATGTTGTCATCCGATGTATTTTCGTGACTTTTTCCGCGGAAACAGAACATTAAAATGAGGATTATTGCAATGACGGAAACTGCAATCATTGCTCCATACATGAGATTTTTTTGTTTGAGAACGATTATTCTGGTTTGGCTGCTCATTGAATCACCTTTACTTTTTTAATAAGATATTAAATATTTATTCGAAATGTGATAGAATTATGATTAGATGTTGTAAACGAAAGCACCTGAGCACCATCCCGGTGCAAATGGCTGGGACCTTCCTGCCTGTGGGTGCTGAACTTCGACTATAAGAATTTCTAAATGTTCTATATTGGTGTGATTGGCATTTGACGTAACCGGCTCCCAATCCGACCTCCTGTCGGGTGGAAGCCTTTCCCTGACATCGTGTCAGGGAATTACTGTGTATGAAATAGAACATTAAGTGATACTTTAAATAGACAGGAGGGCTTTCATGGCATTACAATTGATTCTTGGGGCATCCGGTTCGGGGAAATCGTATCGGTTGTATCAGGATGTAATTAACGATTCCATTCAGAATCCACAGAAAAAATATATCTTGATTGTTCCGGAACAGTTTACAATGGGAACACAGGAGAAAATTGTGAAGATGCATCCGCGTCATGGGGTCCTGAATGTGGATATTGTAAGCTTTCCGCGCCTTGCGTACAAGGTGTTTGAAGAACTTGGCGTGGAGGAACGGGAGATTCTGGATGATACAGGAAAAAGCCTGATAATCCGGAAAATCCTTGAAGACAGGAAAGAAGAACTGGCGGCATTTCGCAGAAATATTGATAAGCCTGGTTTTGTGGAAGAGATGAAGTCTGCGGTTTCAGAAATGCTTCAGTACGGAGTATCATTGGAGGATTTGAGGAAGGTAAGTGGGGAAATTCCGCTAAATGAACTTCTTTACCAGAAATTGAAGGATATTTTAATTGTATATGAAGGATTTAAGGAATATATAAACGGAAAATACATTGCCAGTGAAGAAATACTGGATGTTCTCTGCCGGGTTGCAGCACAGTCCCGGATGTTAAGAAACAGTGTGATTACATTGGATGGATTTACCGGTTTTACGCCGATTCAGTACCGGCTCATCCGGATTCTGATGGAATGCTGTGAAACACTGACCGTAACGGTTACCATTGATTCATCGGAGAAAATGAATGTGATGGGTGGCATGTCAGATTTATTTTATCTGAGTAAGAATACCATCCAGAAGCTTTATCGGATTGCCGAGGAAAGCCGTGTAACAATCTGTCCGCCGATTAAGATGGAGGATTCGGTTTCATTCCGGCTGAAAGAAAGCAGGGGGCTTTCCTTTCTGGAAAAGAATATTTTCCGTTATGGAAATCATTCCTTTCAGGAAGAGGATGATTCCATCCGGATTTATGAGGGCAGCATGCCTAAGAATGAGATTGCTTTTGCTGCAGGAGAAATCAAACGGCTTATCATGGAAAAGGGGTATCATTACAGGGACTTTGCCATTGTTTCGGCGGATATTGAAACTTATGGGGAACTTACGGCAAATATTTTACAGCAGAACCACATCCCATCCTTTCTGGACTATAAAAGAAACATCATGGGAAATGCTGCCGTGGGATTTATCCGAGGAGCGCTTCTTGTGCTGGAAGAGGATTTCTCTTATGAAAGCCTGTTTGGATTCTTAAAGACAGGACTTGCCGGAATCAGCCGGGAAGAAACGGATATTCTGGAAAATTATTGCCTTGCACTGGGAATCAAGGGATTCCGTTCCTATGATACAATCTGGATACGGAAAACACCGGGCATGGAGAAGAGTGATATTTCCATGGAGTACCTGAATACGCTGCGGGAAAGAATCATGGTGATTTTTGCGGATTTCAGGGAACGGATGAAGAAAGCAGAAACGGTTCTGGATTATTGTACGGTTCTGTATGACTTTATGGTAAAACAGTCACTGGAAGAAAAACTCCATGAAAAGGCAAATCAGTTTGGAAAAGAAAATGATTTGGCACGCAAGGGTGAGTATGAACAGGTATATGGAAAAATCATGGGACTGTTTGACAAATTTGTGGCACTCCTGGGAAATGAAAAGATTTCTTTCTCAGAATTTAATGATATTCTGGATGCCGGACTTTGTGAAATTAAGGTTGGTCTTATCCCGCAGGCAATGGATGCAGTCATGATTGGAGATATTGAAAGAACAAGACTGGATGAGGTGAAAATCCTTTTCTTTGTGGGAGTCAATGATGGTATAATACCAAAACAGACCGGTTCAGGTGGAATCCTTTCGGAAACCGATAAAGAATTTCTGCGGGAAAAAGAAATTGAATTATCCATGACCGAAAGAGAAAAAGTGTTTATTCAAAAGTTTTATTTATATCTTAGCATGACAAAACCAAGCCACCGGCTGTATTTATCATATGCGAGAATCTGTTCGGACGGAAGTGCCGGGAAAATGTCCTATCTCCTGATAACCATCCGGAAGCTGTTTCCAAACCTTAAAATCATGAATGAGGAAACACAACAGAAGGTACTCAGACTGGTAAAAATTCCGGAATGCAGCTACAGGTGGAGTTTTGCCGGTGAAAAAATCGAAAAAGAAGTGGCCGAAAAACTTTATGGGACGAATTACCTCACCAGCATATCAGCTATTGAACAGTTCAAGGCATGTGCATTTGCGCATTTTGTAACTTATGGACTGCGGTTAAAGGAGCGGGAGCTGTACGATATTAAAGCGTCGGATATTGGAACGTTATATCATAATACGCTGGAACGTTTTTCAGAGAAACTGGTTTCCGAACAGAAAAGCTTTACGGAGATTACCGCAGAGGACAGGAAAAGACTGATTACGGAAAGTGTCATGGAAATTACCACAGATTATGGGAATACGATTCTTTATAGTACCAGAAGAAATGAGTATCTGATTAGCAGGGTTATCGCCATGACGGACCGGACGGTCTGGGCTGTGTCGAACCAGCTGAAAAAGGGCAGGTTTGTTCCGGAGGAATATGAGAAAAAATTTGTTTTCCATGATACCGTAACCGGAAGAATTGACCGTGTTGATACTTATCGGGATGAGGATAGTGTCTATGTCAAGGTTGTGGATTATAAGACCGGAGAGAGTGATTTTGATTTACTGGATACCTATTATGGGTTAAAAATTCAGCTTGTCACATATATGAATGCGGCTCTTTCCATGGAACAGAAAAAGAACCCAAAGAAGCAGATTGTTCCGGCAGGAATGTTTTATTATAATATTAAAAATCCTTTTGTGGATGAAACTGTAAATCCGGAAGATGCCATTTTGGAAAAGCTACGGGTAAAAGGCATTGTAAATGCAGATGAAAGGGTTCTGGATGCACTGGAGGATAAAAGGGATGGAAAATCACTTGTCATTCCGGTAAGCTTCAGCAAAGATGGCAGAGTAAAAGAATCTTCCAACGTGATGACACAGGAAACGTTGAACCGGATATTTGAACATGTGGATTCCATGATTATAGATTCCGTCGGACAGATTCTTTCCGGCAATACGGAAGTATCTCCATACATGAAAGATAAGAAAACAGGCTGTGATTATTGTACGTACCGTAGTATCTGCGGATTTGATGAAAAGATTCCGGACTGTAAATATCACGGACTGAAAAACATCAGTGAGGATGAAATACTGCAACGACTTGTGTCAAAGGAACAGGAGGGATAACATGGCACCGGTATGGACCAGTGAACAGAAGAAAGTGATTGAGCTTCATGACAGAAACATTCTGGTGTCAGCAGCTGCAGGCTCTGGTAAGACTGCCGTTCTGGTACAACGTATTCTGGAAATGATTGCGGATGAAAAACATCCGGTGGACATTGACCGTCTGGTGATTGTAACTTTTACCAATGCCGCTGCTTACGAGATGAAACAGAGAATTCTTGCTGCCATTGAGAACAGGATGGAAGAGGAACCGGATAACCTGCATCTGAGGAGACAGCAGACGCTGATTAATCATGCACAGATTACAACCATTGATAGTTTCTGTCTTAATATTATCCGGAACTATTTCAGTGAAATTGATCTGGACCCCGGATTTAAGGTGGCGGATGAAGGGGAGTTAAAGCTTCTCATGGCGGATACGCTGGATGAAGTGATTGAGGAATATTATGACGAGGGAAGACCGGAGTTTTATGAATTTGTGGAATGCTATACGCCGGAAAAAACAGATGCCAGGCTTTCGGATTATGTTCTGAATCTTTACCGGGCAGCACAGAGTAATCCATGGCCGAAGGAATGGCTCGTGCAGTGCAAAGAACAGTATCTTTTTGATTCGGAGGAGGAATTTAAGGATTCCAGGGTCATGCAGTTTATTACGGAAGAAATGAAAATAAGACTGCATTCGGTACAGGAGATTCTGGAAGAACTCATAAGAACGGCATCCCTGCCGGATGGACCATATATGTATCTGGAAGCATTACAGGATGACCTGACCTTTGTAAGAAGGCTTACAAGGGCGGAATCGTTTTTTGAATGTGCACAGATGATATCAGAGCATACTTATGTAAGACTGTCGGCAAAAAAAGACTCCAATGTGGATGAAGAAAAGAAAAGCTATGTGAAAACCACCAGGGATTATGTTAAAAAAGCACTTTCCGGGATGGCAGAGGAAGCAGGAAGCCAGAATCAGGAGACGGCATTTTTGCTGGCAAAAAAATGTGCCCCGTTCATGCAGGTGTATATTGATTTAACAATGGATTTCATGGAACGGTTTGATGCGAAGAAAAGAAAAAAGAATCTGATTAACTTTAATGACATGGAACATCTGGCATTGCAGATTCTGGTTCAGAAAACAGAAGAAGAACTACGTTATACCAAGGTCGCAGATGAATTAAGCCGGAAATATGAGGAAATTTTAATTGATGAGTATCAGGACAGCAATCTGGTACAGGAAATTATTTTAAACAGTATTTCCAGAGAACGGTTCGGACATCCGAATGTGTTCATGGTCGGCGACGTAAAACAGAGTATTTACCGGTTTCGTCTGGCACGACCGGAGCTTTTTATCGAAAAATATGATTCCTATGGGGAACAGGACGGTCTTTACCAGAAAATAGAGTTGCATAATAATTTCCGAAGCAGGGAGAGTGTGCTTTGCAGTACCAATGAAGTGTTTGAGAAAATCATGAAAAAAGAATTCGGAAGAATTGCCTATGATGATAATGCCAGACTGTATCCGGCAGCAGTATTTCCAGAGTCATCTCAAACACTTGGAAAGACAGAGGTACTGATTCTGGAACACGAGGATGAGTCTGACATGACAGATACAGAGGCAGAAGCAATGCTCTGTGCTGCATGGATTCAGAAAATTGTTCAAAAAGAAGAATATGGGTGCTTTGACAAGGAGAGAGGGGAATACAGAAAGCTTCAGTACCGTGATGTGGTTGTGCTTATGAGAAATGCAAGACAAAATGCAGATGTCTTCGTGGATACCCTGGAAAGTGTGGGAATACCCGCAGTTTCTGAATCGAAATCAGGATATTTTGATTCCCATGAAGTCTCAATTCTTTTAAGTCTTTTAAATATTATTGATAACCCGAGACAGGATATTCCGTTTGTTGCGGTCTTAAAATCTTATTTTGGCGGTTTTACGTCAAATGAACTGGCACAAATAAAGGCATCCTGCCGGGATAAGAATTTTTATGATGCATTTCTTCTGGAAGATAGCGATAAAAAGAAGAAATTTTTGGAGTTTCTGGATGGACTGCGAAAGGAGTCAGAATATCTTTCCATTCATGAATTAATCTGGAAGATTGTTTATGACACAGGATATTATGATTTTGTCGGCACTATGCCTATGGGCCCTGAGAGACAGGCCAACATTGATATGCTGATGGAAAAGGCAAAGACTTATGAGAGTACCAGTTTTCACGGATTATTCAATTTCGTCCGGTACATTGAACGTCTGAAAACCTATGATGTTGATTATGGAGAAGCGTCCCTTAATAGTGAAAATGATGATGTAGTACGCATTATGACGATTCATAAGAGTAAAGGACTGGAATTTCCGGTTGTTTTTCTGACGGGCACCCAGAGGAATTTCAATCAGACAGATGCTAATCAGAAGCTTGTAATTGATTCTGATCTGGGAATTGGAACGGATTATATGGATGCAGCATTGCGAATTCGTCATAAGACCATTGTGAAAAAAGGACTGGCAAGAAAAATAAGGCTTGCCGCTCTGAGTGAGGAACAGAGAATTCTTTATGTTGCAATGACAAGAGCAAAAGAAAAACTTTATGTGACGGGCTGTGTTAAAAATCTGGAAAAGGCGCAGGAACGCTGGATGATGGAAGCACATAGAAAGAATCTGACATATCTTGAGGTAACCGGACACAAATCCTATCTGGACATGGTGATGCCGGCAGCATTAGCAGAAAACAGTTCTTTTCATGTCCTGATGGTTAAGAAAGATGCATTTACATCATTATGCGAGAAGCTGGAAGGGGCGGTTTTTCCTTCTGATGTACAGGACGGCAGAATGGATGATGAGAAAGAACACTTTCATTATCCATACAAAATCATTGACATGCCGATGAAGATGACGGTTTCGGAATTAAAGTATCTGGGACAGCAGGAGATGGAGGAAAACAGCAAACCATTAATTGAACAGGAAATCACACCGTCTGTTCCGGCATTTATCAGTGGAAAGGAAGAAATGAAAGGCTCTGAAAGGGGAAGCGCATATCATAAGGTGATGGAAATTCTGGATTTTGAACGATGCACGGATGAAGATTCCCTAAAGGAATTTCTCGCGGAATGTGAGAAAAACGGCAGAATTTCCAAAGAGTGGGTACAGGCGGTACGAATACAAGACATTCTGAAAATGATGCATTCGGAACTGGGAATTCTGATGAAAGAAGCATTTTTATCCGGCAGATTGTTCCGTGAACAGCAGTTTGTCATGGGCGTGGAGGCAGACCGCATCCATCCGGATTATGAGGAGGACAACATGATGCTGGTTCAGGGCGTAGTGGATGTTTATGCGGATATGGAGGAAGGACTGGTTCTGGCAGATTACAAAACAGACAGGGTGCCAAAGGGAGAGGAAGGCAGAAAAATCCTTAAAGAACGCTATCAGACCCAGCTGGATTACTATGAACTGGCACTTTCCAGACTGACAGGGAAAGCGGTGGTACGTAAATCCATTTATTCTTTTTGTCTGCAGGAGGAAATTTTACTTTCGCGTGAAAATAATGCGTTATGATTTGCAAAGACCGAGGTTGTGTGGTAAAATATAGTAATATATTATGATTTATTAATCGGCATCAGGGCGCTTTACCAGAGTATGCCGGTTTAGGAAAACACGGGGTGCGAGATAAGATGAATGTAAAGAAGAATCCGTTTTATTATGTAAATGTAGTGGCATTTCTGGCTGTTTCCATTTATTCATTACTGGTATGCATAAATGTATTTAATCAACAGCCAATTGATTTGGATGCGGGACTGTGTGCGGTAATTGTATCAATGATTTTGTGTGTCGGGATGTATATGGTTCACACAACCAGAGTTGCAAATGTGTTGTATTCCAATCCAATCATGAAGGGAACAATCGAGGTTGTTTCAACACTTATTCTCCTGACGGTGGCGTATGTAATCCGTATCTACTGCGTGGGTGAGTTTGAATTGGATTTTTACCGGGAAGGAATTGTGATTGCATGTCTGCTTCTGGCATATCTTACCGCAAGAATGCTGAACCAGTTCGGATTCATAACATTACTGCTTCTTACCCCATGGCCGTATCTGGTTAGCACGAGTCATGTTTCCACGGAAGAACTGACAAAAATCCTTGCAATGCTTGCAGTATTGTTTGCTGGTTCCCTTGTGCTTTATCTTGTGCGGAAGAAGAAAACAGCAAAACTGGCAGTCATAGTATTGTTTGTGGCAGGAATTGTTGCGTATTTCTGTTACAGCACTTATGGAAGCGGTTTACATACGGTATTTGTGGAAAAATATGCTGAGTATCTGAAATATTTTGATGCGATGCTCGTGTTTGATCAGTTTGGAAGATTTTACTATATCGCCTGTGTTACGGCGGCAGTAATTGCGGCATTTCGCATGTGGGCCGGAAGAGGAAGTGCAGGAAGCCTGATGATGTTCATGGTAAATGCGACAGTCTTTACTACGGTGGATTTTAATCTCGGAAGGGAATATCAGCTGCTGTTGTATGTATTCATGGCAATGGTTGCGGCAGGGGCATTTGGCGTAAGACCACGGTACATGGATGAAGAGGTGGAATTAGGCGATAATCTGGAAAATGTTCCTGTGAATTATAATAAAAAAGATGCTGTCGAACTGACCTATATTGATGATAGTGAGTTAGACAAGATGTTAGATACGCTTGATAAAAAGCCATTATATTCCACGGCACAGCCGTACTCTACAGCACAACAGCCGGGCACGGATGATCCGGGTTCAGAGGAAATTCCTATCGAACTTCAGATGTATGATTCTATTGCCACGAAAGCGGAAGAAGAGAAGAAGAAGGCAGAAAAGGAAGCAGCTGAGCAGGCTGAGAAGGAGCGCTTAGCGGCAGAGCAGGCAGAAGCAGAGAGACTGGCAGCCCAAAAAGCCGAGGAAGAGCGCTTAGCGGCAGAACAGGCCGAGGCCGAACGTGTTGCTGCCGAACAGGCAGAAGCAGAGCGTTTAGCACAGGAGGCTGCCCAAAAAGAGGCTGCCCAAAAAGCCGAAGCAGAACGTCTTGCCGCAGAAAAGGCAGAAGAAGAGGAAAGAGCAGCCCGGATTCTTGCGGAAAAACTTGCATTAGAAAAGGCTGCAGCAGAGCGTGCGGCCGCAGAAAAAGCGGCAGAGGAAGCAAGGCTGGAGCGGATTGCAGCAGAAAGGGCTGCAGAAGAAGCAAAGGCAGAACGTTTAGCGGCAGAGAAGGCGGAAGCCGAACGTCTAGCGGCAGAGCAG
>CAMEUH010000081.1 GCA_945938055.1 uncultured Eubacteriaceae bacterium
ATTTCTGTGTATCAAGGCAGTAATTTTGCAAGAATTATCACATCAGGCGAATACGCTGCACCGATTTTGAATGCAGATTATTTAAATAGTGAAGAAAGTGAACTTCTGCTTGATGAAAATGGAATGCTTTGCGTTAACAAAATTCTTAACATCAAGGAAAAATGGGAGGAAGCATACGAAAGCCTGGAAAAACAGGGTAACATTGGCGTGCTTGTGATAAAACAGGGAGATGTGGCGGTAAGCTACGACCTGTTTAGCAGATTACGGAAGTGGTCCGACATAGATAAGGGGCTGTTGTTCATGATTGGAAAGGCGATTATGGAGAGGGTTTGTGAAGAGGAAAATTGATAGGAACAAACCTTACTTTATGAAAATATCCTTGACAATATTCCTAAAACCCCATATACTAATTTTATTAGTATGAGGGCAAACATACGGAAACGTATGGACGCAAAGTCGAACGTCTAATGATATTAAGGCACTAAAGATTGCGACAGAATCCAGGATATATCGATGATAGGTTGACCGCAGTATGTATGGAAGGTACTACTGCGGTCTTTTTACGTTCTGAGGGGGCGGATGCTTTCATGTTAAAATAATCGGGAGGAAAACAAAAATGTAGTGAGACTGATAAAGCGGGAGAAGGAGAACATTCGTCAAGAATTAAGACAAATGAAGAGGCAGGACAGCTGGCAGCAGATTATGTATACAGGAAATGTAAGCTGGATGCGTACCCGTTTCTTTTCATGACTTCAATGAAAGTTTGAAATATGTGGATGAAAAGGAGCGGGAGGACTATTTTTATATTGATGATCCGCATCCATATAAAAATTCTTAATAAAATAAAAGGTGAAAATTTATGAAAATGTGGAAAAATCTAACGATAGCAGTCATATTTATTTCATTAATAACAGGTTGCATACAACAGGGTGAAGAAGAAAATACTATTATTGGAGTTACGGAAAACATACAGGAAGCTTCCAAGCCAGCCCAGCAAATCATCATGGAGGAGTACATAAAAAATTATGACGGTTATGGAAAGTTATTTTTGTATGACATAACCGGGGATAATTTTCCGGAACTTATGGAACTGGATTTTCCAGATGACATATGGAATTGTGAAGTCTATGATTTTAGTGGTAACGAGCCGGTTTCTATTGGGAGATTTAATGGAGAAGAGGGAGAAATTGTTTACTTATGTCAAGATGAGGAAGAAAATCGTTTTATTCTCTCACATTTTGGGATATATAAGTTAGGCGCATGCTCGTATTATTGTGAAAAAGACCTCATTGACGAACATGTTATGAAAAATATGACATTAGGGACGACGGTGACTTACTTTATTAATCGGAAAGAAAATAAATATTATAATGGCTCTATTTATTTCGCAGGCGAAGAAAGAGAGGGAGTGGGTTTTTGGGAACAAGATTCGGAGGGAAAATTAGAATCTGAGAAGAGACTGATTAATCACATGAATGAATATATAGGAAAATGTGAGATATTGGATACAATTACGCTACCAGAATATGACGAAGAAGACCTTTTTCTGCAGGAAATGTCGATAAAAGCAAAAGACTATCATTATATTCCAGATTATGATTATGAAGAATGGCTTGTAGTGTATCAAAAAGAGATGGAAGAGCAATCCGTGACGATTTGTGGGAAAGAATATGATTCACAGATGGATAACTTATGTCTTGATTGGGAGGATTTGGATGAAACATTTGACTCGGATGTGTTAAATGAATTTTCAAATCTGAAATCAGTGTATTTTGAGGAAGGATTCAAGGATGAAACATATCCCAAAATAACAATTAAGGTTTCAGAATGGTGTCAGCGAGTTCAAAAGATGAGCATCGCTCCAAAATGCTTTGAATTGTCAGGAGATTTAGATCAATTTTCTAGTCTTAGAGAATTATCTTTATGGGGTGATAGAAAAGAAATGGGAGACGTAAGTTTTATTACGGATTTTCCAAAGCTAAAAGTGGTAAATTTGTGGATTGATAATGTAACAATGGATTTGGCGGAGCAGATAAGCAGAATGGAAACGGTAGAAGTTGTGACGTGGTCGGGACAAAGATTTTTTTATGGAGAAATGACGGAAAAAGAGAGAATGCAGATAGAAACGATGTTTTCAGATAAAGTATTTATTGCAGTGAAATAATCTTAAATGGAGTTGATTCTATGAAAGTATGGAAAAAATTAGTCATAGCAATTATGTTTCTTTCTTTTGTATGTGCTTGTGTTCAGAAGGAAAAAGGACAGGAAGCTTCCAAGCCAGCCCAGCAAATCATCATGGAAGAGTACATTAAGAATTATGACGGCTATGGAAAGTTATTTTTGTATGACATTACCGGGGATGGATTTCCGGAACTTTTGAATGGGGAGAACTTCGATGGATTCTTTGTAGATGTATATGATTTTAGCGAAGAGGAACCAAAGTGGATAGGACAGTTTTCCGGCAAAAGTGGAGGGAAAGTTTATGTATGCAAAGATACAGAGGGAAAACGTTTCCTTCTGTCCCATGATGGGTGGTATCAATCGATGGGATATATCATGTACTATTGCAATAAGACAAATATTTTAGAACATGCCTTGGAAAATGAACTGTTAGGGGAATCAGTTTCTTATTTGAGTGACGATTGGGATGATGACCTATATTATCATGGAATGATGTATTTTGATGGAGAGAAAAAGGAGCCGTTGGGTTTTTGCAGAGAGGAAAACGGAACATGGTATGAAACGGAAAATGCATTAATCCAGTGCATGAATGATTATATGAAAGACTGTGAAATACTGGATGTTTTGACACTACCGGATTACGGACAGGAAGAAGCTTTTGTGAGATCCATGGAAGAAAGGGCAGGAGAGTATCATTATGTTCCGGATTATCAGTATAATCAATGGTATGAGATGTATCAAAAGGAACTGGAAACAAGAAAAGTGACAATTTGTGGAAAAGACTATGATTCACAGACGGAATTGCTGAATTTGGATAGAAGTGTTTTGGATGAAACGTTTGATTCTGATATTTTAAATGAATTTCCTAATTTGCGGAGAGTATATTTTGAAGGTTCTGCTCAGGAAAATAACGATACGAAACTACAAATTAAGGCTTCTGCATGGTGCAGCCAAATTATGGAAATGAGGTTTTCGCCAAAAGATTTTGAATTGCAAGGCAATCTGGAAGCATTTTCGAACCTTTTGAATTTGACAATTTACGGACGCGGGGAGGAATTGAATGACATAAGCTATCTTTGTGAGCTTCCTAATGTCAGAATACTGAATCTTTGGGTGGATGATACAACGATGGAGTTTGTGAAATTAATAAGTGGAATTGAGTCTGTACATGTGATTACATATTCCGGACAATTCGATTTTTTTGGAGAAATGACAGGAGAAGAAATCAAGCTGATTTTTGAGACTTTATCAGATAAGCTATTCGTTTATGTAAAGTAAAAGAGGCTGAAATGATTTGAGTAACAGACTCTAAAAATGTTTCCATAACTGGAGGGCGTTTATGCGATTAACAAAATTAACAGTGGTAGTAGTACTTACACTTTCTTTTGCAACAGCCTGCACAAGGGAGGGTGAAAAAGAGGATGTTACTACTAAAGTTACGGAAAACATACAGGAAGATTCCAAGCCAGCCCAGCAAATCATCATGGAGGAGTACATAAAAAATTATGATGGCTATGGAAAGTTATTTTTGTATGACATTACTGGGGATGGATTTCCGGAATTGTTAGAAATGTATCTGCCTGAAGATGCATGGTGTGTAAGGGTATATGATTTTAGCAGTGATGAACCGATTCAAATTGGCGAATTTGAAGCCGGACAGGGGGAAAATATTTATTTCTGTCAAGATTCCGGTGGAAATCGTTTTATTTTATCGCATTTTGGTTCGAATCATATGGCAGGAGTGTCTTACTATCTGTGTGAGAAGACGACGGTCATGGAACATGCCTTGCAGAATGGTATTCTTGGTGAAACCTTAAATTATAATGTTAAGGAAGATGAATTTCAATATTATAATCCCGCGATTTATTTTGATGGAGATGTAAAGGAAGGGGTTGGATTTTGCAGGAAAAATCCGGATGGACAGATTGAATCAGAGGAGATACTGATTCAATATATGAATGAATATATGGAGAACTGTGAAATATTAGATGTACTTGTATTACCTGATTATGAAAACGAAAACTTTTTACAAGCCATGGCTGACAAAGCAGAACATTATAATTATATTCCGGAATATCATTATGAAGAATCGAATGCGGAATTTCAGGATGTGGTAATTTGTGGGAAAAACTATGATAGGCAGCTGGAAATATTATATTTATCGCCGGAGGATTTGGATGAAACATTTGATTCGGATATATTTAATGAGTTTCCTAATTTAAAAGAGGTGTGTTTCAGCGAGGGTAGTGAGAAAGAGGAATATGACGTAAAAAAGATAAAAGTTTCTGACTGGTGTGGGCAGATATATAAAATGAGTATTGCTCCCCAATACTTTGAATTGACGGGAGATTTGCGGCAATTTTCATTGTTATGGGACATTGGTATATATGGAAATGGAGAAAAAATTGAAAGGATTGATTTCATTGCAGAATTCCCTAATTTGAAAGTGGCTGGTTTATATATTGATAATGTGACAATGGACCAGTTAAAATATGTAGGAAATCTGCAGAATATAGAAGTAGTGGCATATTCGGGAATGAAAGATTTTTTTGGCGGGATGACAGCGGAACAAAAGGAAATGGTTACCGAAATCATGGCAGATAAGGTATTCGTTTATGTAAAGTAAAGACCAAAATGCAAAATATCACTCACAAATTCCTTGCATAACATTTTTTTTGGTGCTATAATAACTACAAATTTGAAAAAACAACACGTTGACGAGACGAGTAGCAGATGTAGAAGGGTTCCAGAGAGAGGACGGTGCTGAGAGTTCCTTACCCGGGCATTTGTGAAAACTACCTCCGAGTGGCCCCAATCCGGTCCGGTGATTCCGTTACCATCGTAATGAGTGCAGATAGATTTGTCATTTGCCAGTCCTTGTGGCGGCAGTACAGATTGATTTGTAAATCAGGGTGGAACCACGTGTATTGATGTATATTCGTCCCTTGTGCCGATAACCGGCATAAGGGATTTTTTTATTGGAAAATTTTATGGGAGGAAATGCGTATGAATCAAAAACTGGAATATGTAAAAGAAAATTTAAACACTTCGGTAACCCTGACGGGAAAAGATGTTCTTGCAGGCGGTGTACTTTGTTTTGCTGCAGGAATCATTCTGGGACTGATTTTGGGAATGACGGGAAGAGGCATTCATTTAAAAATTGCGCTTGGCTCGTATAATGGCAGCAAAAATCGGAATAATGGAAATGGAAACGGGAACCGTGATAACGAAAAATAAGGAAAGAGGAGAATAGACAATGAAAATCACATTAAAAGACGGCTCTGTAAAAGAGTTTGACAAGGCAATGAGCGTGTATGACATCGCAATGAGCATCAGCGAAGGACTGGCAAGAGTGGCATGTGCGGGTGAAGTCAATGGAAAGACCGTTGATTTAAGAACCGTGGTGGATTCTGACTGTAATTTAAGCATCCTGACTTTTGAGGATGAGGCTGGTAAGGCAGCATACCGCCATACTGCGTCCCATGTGCTTGCAGAAGCAGTAAAGAGACTGTATCCGGAAGCAAAATGTGCCATCGGACCATCCATTGACACAGGATTTTATTATGATTTTGACATTCATTCTTTTACAAGGGAAGACCTTGACAAGCTGGAAGCAGAAATGAAGAAGATTATTAAGGAAGGACATGAAATTACACGTTATACCCTTCCGAGAGACAAGGCAATTGAGTTCATGAAGGAAAAGAATGAGCCATATAAGGTAGAACTGATTGAAGATTTGCCGGAAGACGCAGAGATTTCCTTCTATGACCAGGGTGGCTTTGTGGACCTTTGCGCAGGACCGCATCTCATGAGCACCAAGCCGTTAAAGGCAATCAAGCTGATTTCTTCCTCCGGTGCATACTGGAGAGGCTCCGAAAAGAATAAAATGCTTACCCGTATTTATGGTACGGCATACACGAAAAAAACAGAGCTGGATGAATATTTACAGCATCTTGAGGATATCAAGCTTCGCGACCATAACAAATTAGGCCGTGAAATGGAACTTTTCACGACAGTGGACGTTATTGGACAGGGCCTTCCGCTTCTCATGCCAAATGGTGTGAAGATTGTGCAGAGACTGCAAAGATGGATTGAAGATGAGGAAACAAGCCGCGGCTACATGAGAACCAAGACTCCACTCATGGCAAAGAGTGACCTTTATAAGATTTCCGGACACTGGGATCATTATAAGGAAGGAATGTTCGTACTGGGAGATGAGGAAAAAGATAAGGAAGTCTTTGCACCCATGCAGATATGGTGAGACATCAACGCTCTTTCGAAATGAGGATTCCGGTGAAATGCATGGTCTCACCCGTGTCCGCCAGTTTACCATTTCCGAGGGCCATCTGATTGTAAGACCGGATCAGATGGTAAAGGAGTTTAAGGACTGTATCGCACTGGCACAGTACTGCTTACAGACATTAGGACTTGAGGAGGATGTAACCTATCATCTTTCCAAGTGGGATCCGGACAATAGGGAAAAATATATTGGTGAGCCGGAAGTCTGGGAAGAGACAGAACAGCATATCCGTGATGTTTTAAATGAACTGAACATTCCGTTTACTGAGGATGTGGGAGAGGCAGCATTCTACGGACCAAAGGTTGATATTAATGCAAAGAACGTGTATGGCAAGGAAGACACCATGATTACCATTCAGTGGGATGCCCTGCTTGCAGAACAGTTTGACATGTATTACATTGATGAAAACGGAGACAAGAAGAGACCGTACATTATTCATAGAACGTCCATGGGTTGTTATGAGAGAACCCTTGCATGGCTGATTGAAAAATATGCAGGAATGTTCCCGACATGGCTGTGCCCGGAACAGGTAAGGGTACTTCCGATTTCTGATAAGTATACGGATTATGCGGATTCTGTTCTTGCAGAGCTTAAGAAAAACGGAATTGATGCCACCGTGGATTACCGTGCAGAAAAAATCGGCTTTAAGATTCGTGATGCAAGGCTTAAGAGAATACCATACATTCTTGTGGTAGGAGAAAAGGAAGCGGCGGAAGGAACGGTTTCAGTAAGAAGCAGATATCTGGGAGATGAAGGTGCTAAGAATCTGCAGCAGTTCATTGATGATATCTGTAAGGAAATCCGCACCAAGGAAATCCGTAAAATTGAAGTAAAAGAGGAAAATGCGAAATAACACGCATTTTCCTGATTATTGCGAAAATGGGACCGGAATATTTCGTAAATGGAAGAATCAGGGGTTGCCAAATATTGTATTTCCGTGTAGAATATATCATATAATGTATTAAGGAGAAGAAGAATGGACGTTGTAGTAAAATACATTGATGAGTTATTAGAAAAGAGTACTCCAAAGACTCCAATGTGGAATATTGAGAAGCTCAAGCAGGGGAACAATTCAACCTGGAATTACATTGATGGCTGTATGATTAAGGCAGTTCTGGCAATGTATTCCATTACAAAGGATGAGAAGTATCTGAAATTTGCAGATGAATTTATCGATTATCGTGTCAATGAAGACGGAACCATTAATGGTTACGATATTCATGAACAGAACATTGATAATGTCAATGCAGGAAAGACGTTATTCGAATTGTATGACTTGACAGGCAAGGAAAAGTATCGCAAGGCAATTGATTTGGTGTACAGCCAGATTGAGATTATGCCAAGAACCAAGAGCGGTAACTTCTGGCATAAGAAGATTTATCCGGAACAGGTCTGGTTAGACGGTCTTTACATGGGACAGCCTTTCTACATGGAATATGAAACAAGATTTAATAATAAGAAAAACTATTCTGATATTTATAACCAGTTCCGTTTTGTTATTAATAACATGAGAAATCCTTTGAATGGTCTTTACTTCCATGCAATGGATACCTCAAGGGAAGCCTTCTGGTGTGATAAAGTGACAGGTCTTTCCCAGTGTACATGGCTTCGTGCTTCAGGCTGGTATGCGATGGCACTTCTGGATACCCTGGAGAAGACGGATCTGGATGATGCAGCTTATGCAGAAGACAATAAGATGTTAAAAGATGCATTCGTGGATTTGATTGATTCCATGTTGAAGTATCAGGATGAAAGCGGAATGTGGTATCAGGTTGTTAATTATGGCGGAATGGACAAGAACTATCTTGAGACAAGCGGAAGCTCCATTTTCGCATATGCAATTCTTAAGGCAGTAAGACTTGGTGTTCTTCCGGAAAGCTATCGCGTTTATGCAGAAAAAGCAATTGACGGTATTATTTCCAAGTATTTAAGAGTTGATGAGTCCGGAATGGGACTTGGCGGTATTTGCCTGGTTGCAGGACTTGGCGGCGCAGGAAGAAGACCTGGTACATACGATTATTATATGTCAGAGCCGATTGTAGAAGATGATGCAAAGGGCGTTGGACCATTTTTACTGGCATATACGGAATTATTAATGTACAAAAAGTAATTGATATGATAAAATCAGCATAATTTAACAGATTAGGTAATAAGACTTATTATCTAATCTGTTTTTTGCATATGAGTATAATTTGAGGATGTTAAGAGGTAAAGAAATGAAGATTGTAGTTTTGGCTGGCGGAGTTAGTACAGAAAGAGATGTATCCATCGTAACAGGAACCATGGTGTGCAATGCACTGGTAAAAAAGGGACATCAGGCAATTCTCATGGATGTATTCATGGGATATGACATGAAGAAAAACAGTGCACAGGAAGAGTTTTCCACGGCACATGAACTGGATGCAGTGAAGGTGGCAGAACAATCACCGGATCTGGAAATGGTTAAGAAGAATCGGGGAAACAGTCCGGACGGTTTTTTTGGAAAAAATGTGCTGGAGATGTGCAAGGCTTCAGATATTGTATTTATGGCACTTCACGGAGAAGATGGAGAAAACGGCAAGATTCAGGCAGCATTTGATTTGCTGGGCATCCGGTACACGGGAACAGGGTATCTTGGTTCTGCCCTTGCCATGAATAAGGACATGGCAAAGGATCTTTTTGTGAAGAATCAGATTCCGACTCCGGCAGGATTTTATGTGACCAGGGAAAATTACATGGAGCAAAAGCCGGTATTCCCTTGCATTGTTAAGCCTGCATGCGGCGGTTCCAGTGTGGGAATTTCCATTGCGCATGATGAAGAAGAATATCAAAAGGCACTGGAAGAGGCATTTTTCTGGGAAGAAAAGCTTGTGGTGGAAGAATATATTACCGGAAGGGAATTTTCCGTGGGCGTGATTGAAGGCAGGGCATGTCCGATTATCGAAATTGCTCCTCTTAGCGGTTTTTATGATTATAAGAATAAGTATCAGGCAGGCTCTACCATTGAAACCTGCCCGGCAGAACTGTCACCGGAACTGACACAGAAAATGCAGAAATATGCATGTATGGCGTATGATGCGTTAAAACTTGAAACATATGCCAGAATGGACTTCATGATGAAGGAAAATGGTGACATGTATTGTCTGGAGGCGAATACGCTTCCGGGAATGACGCCTACCAGTCTGCTTCCGCAGGAGGCTGCGGCAGAAGGTGTTTCTTTTGAGGAACTGTGTGAAAAGCTGATTCAGGTATCATTAAGAAAGTATGAGAAATAGCATGAAAAATATGACATTAAAGAACATTGCAGCTGCCTGCAATGGAATTTATTATGGCAGTACAGAACTGGAGAATACAGAAATTACATCCGTACCCACAGATAGCCGGAACATTCAGGAAGGAAGCCTTTTTGTGGCGATCCCGGGGGCAAGGGTGGACGGACATCAGTTTATTGATGAGGTTTATGAAAAGGGCGCTTTTGCCGTGATTTCTGAGAAAATTCTACGGGACTCAGAACATCCTTATATTAAGGTAGAATCTTCTCTTGATGCAATTAAAAAGATGGGAGAATTTTACCGGAGCCAGCTTTCTGTCAAAGTTGTGGGGATTACAGGAAGCGT
>CAMEUH010000082.1 GCA_945938055.1 uncultured Eubacteriaceae bacterium
TTGGATTGGTAAGTTCCACCGTACCGGCATTGATTCCATAGGTATTACAGATTTCACCAAACTCCTGTGAGCCGGAGAAACCATTTACAATATAAAGGTCGGAACATCCATTATTCAGGATCTTTGTCCATGCCTCTTTTCCGGCATCATCCGGATTTCTTCCAAGCATAGCCTGATACATGATTGTAACAACGTCTGCCTCGCTAAGACCTCGTCCCATGAATTCTTCACTTCCCACAAGTCCGGCTACAATCTGTGCTCCGTCTGCTACTTTGTCAATCAGCTGGTTCGTCCATGCCTCAAGACCTTCTGCGTCCGCCTCACGGTTCAGAATCACGAGATACAGGCGGCTTACGAATGCTTTTACGAGCAGATTCTGATTCACCTCGTATGGTGTACTGACTGCATAATCACTTGCCTCTATATTATTACCCACTACACTATCAGATCCAATAATACGGATTTTTACTGTATAACTTCCCTCTCCAACATTGATAAAATATGGCGTTAAGTCAAACAAATTATCCTTTGTTGTTCCAAAAGCAATCAAGTCATCCTCTTTATATACTTCATATTCATATGTTGCATCCTGCACGGTATCCCATGTAAGCACACCAATGTTAGTTTCACTCCAGAATAAATTTTTAGGCTGATTCCATTTATATGGAGTAGCAAATTTTAGATAGTACGGACTGAACACACCATTGCTACCGTGTCTGGTGTTAATATCCTTGGAGATAGCCTGGATTTCTACAACATAAACACCATCTTCGGTCATATTATTAGAAAAATCAAATATACAATTCTTTAAAGACCCCCATACCCAATACCATTTTTCTCCATCCTTATATAATGTTATTCTGTATCCGTCTGCATTTTCTACCGGTTCCCATACCAAATTCGTTCCACTCCAATATACTTTCGATGGAGAAGTTAACACTGTATCCGGTATTTTATATTGAAATGTCTTATCTAAAGCCACCCAATCACTTGCCGCACGAGTGTCTGTAGCACAACACCTGATTCGAATGGTATAATTTCCACTTTTCTTACAATCTTCGATTAATAAGCCTACTGGTGCACTGGTTCTTGGCCATATACTACTACTAATCCATTTACCATCACACCGAACTTCCACTTCATATCCCTTGATGGCGTTCGGATTATCATTCCATCTTAATAGAATAAACGTTGGATTTGAATCATAGTCCCATTCCAATCCTGTGGGCGCATCTAATTTTGTTAATTCTTTACGTGACACTTCACTTTCATCTGTCTCCTGCCTTTCTTCTCCATGTTCTTCAATGACTGCTTCTTTCCCACCTTCGTATACCATTGTTTCCGCTTTTACCACCTGTAGACGAAACAACATACAAAATACAGTAATTATTGTGAAAAATGGAATAAATTTTTTCTTCATTGCTTTCATGTCATTCTTCTCCTTTTCCTGCTTTTCATTGCTTATATTGCTGTTTTTCTTTTGTGCAAAATATGCCAAAGTCGAATATAATTCATTCTCCCTAGCAATTATTATATTCTATTTCCAAAAATTACGCAAGTGCGTATACGCAATTGCGTAGAAAAATATACAATACTAATAAGGTGAGGTGATGCTATGTCCGTCAAGGATGCTGTTACTGACAGATTCCACGAAATATGCAAGGAACGGAATATTAAGATAAATGAGCTGGCGAATTTGGCTGGCGTTACTCCTTCAACTGTATATAGCATGATGGACAAGAACCGTCGGGAAATTTCCATCATAACCATTAAGAAACTCTGTGATGGGCTGGACATGACTTTGGGAGAATTTTTCTCTGCACCTGTATTTGATAATCTGGAGCAGGAAATAAAATAAAAAAAGGATAGGTTTCCGAAAAGCCTTACGCTTTTACGAAACTTATCCTTTTATCATTTCTTGTTACTGTCCTGTAATCTTACTTATTCAGGAACTTCTGAACAAATGGTGCTGCAATCAGACCAGCGGCGGAAAGAATCATCAGATAAAATGCAATTCCTCTCTTAACCATGTCGCCCAGTCCATAGGCTGAAACTTCCTTGACTGCGTTTGCAAAGTCAACAACCTCAAAAAGTGCAAATACACAGGCAATGACGCCCACAATAATCATCGGCTTTTTCTCGCCCATTAAGCCTGCAAGGATGCCTGCAACAGCGATTACAAGAAAGAAGATTCCATCTCCGGCACTAATCAGTGTTTGTGTTTCTGACATTCCCAGAAATTCCACCTTTACGTATGGCAGAAATACCATGAGAATCATTACCGCACTGGCAACAAGTGCCACGATACTGGACTCTCCTTTTCTGAATTTCAGCTTTTCAACCGAAAAACCTTTCTTGGCTGCCGGCTTCTTCACCTCAGTACCACAGCTTGTGCAGACTGTTGCTTCATCACTTAGTTCTGCTCCGCAATTCTTACAAAACATATTGATCCTCCTAAGTATCTTTTTTATTTATCTAAAAATGGTATCCCATTATTAGAGTCTTACTCTTACTTAATTACTCTTACCTTGATAACGCCATCAATTGCTTCAATCTTCTTAATGGCAGCTTCTGTTGCCTTGTCATCCAGGTCAAGTAAGGTGTATGCATAATCCCCACGGCTCTTATTAACCATGTCGGAAATGTTGATGTGAACCTCACCAAATGCATGGGTAATCTGGCTGATAACTGCCGGAATATTTTTGTGGCAGATGGAAACTCTTCCAGCCTTGGTACATACACCCATGTCACAGGCAGGATAATTAACGGAATTCTTGATATTACCATTTTCAATATAATCAACAATTTCCTTTACTGCCATGACTGCACAGTTGTCTTCTGATTCTGCAGTAGAAGCACCCAGATGTGGGAATGCAATGACATTTGGAGCATTGGCAACCTTAACGGTTGGGAAGTCTGTTACATACTTCTTTACCTTGCCGGACTCTAATGCTTCTAACAAATCAGCTTCATTTACCAGAAGGTCTCTGGCAAAATTCAGGACAACAACACCATCCTTCATCATGGAAAGAGATGCCTTATTAATCATTCCTCTTGTATCGTCAAGAAGAGGAACATGAACTGTAATGAAATCACTGACTGCATATACATCTGCGTTTGACTTTACAATCTTAACTTCATTAGAAAGATTTAACGCATTCTGAACAGACAGATATGGGTCACAGCCGACAACGTTCATTCCAAGCTTTACTGCTACATTGGCAACTAATACACCAATGGCACCAAGACCGATGACACCAAGGGTCTTTCCCTGGATTTCCGTTCCGGCATATTTGGATTTTGCCTTTTCCATGGTCTTTCCGATATTTTCATCATCCTTATTGTCTGCCACCCACTGCATTGCTCCTCTGATATCTCTGGAAGCAAGAAGCATGCCGGCAACCACAAGTTCTTTTACGCCATTTGCATTGGCACCTGGTGTATTAAATACCACAATACCCTTTTCTGCGCACTTATCAAGCGGAATGTTATTCACACCCGCACCGGCTCTTGCAACTGCAAGAAGCTGCTGTGGAAGCTCCAGTTCATGCATTGCAGCACTTCTTACGAGGACTGCATCTGCCTCAGAAAATTCTCCTGTCGTACCGAATGTTTCCGGCAGCAGGGACATACCTACCTTTGCAATAGGATTTAAACAATTTACCTTAATCATTTTTTTAGGTCCTTTCTTAGATATTATCTATACAAAAGAAGGGGCGAAACCAGAAACTATCATTCGTCCGCCCTTCTATTCGTATCTTCGCTGATACCATGAAATAATATTCTATGGTAGTTTATTTATTATTCTTCTCAAATTCCTTCATGAATTCTACAAGCTTTTCTACACCTTCTATTGGCATTGCATTGTAAATACTTGCTCTCATGCCGCCAACGGTTCTGTGACCCTTAAGATTTTCAAAGCCAGCTTCCTTTGCTTCCTTAACGAATTTTGCATCCAGCTCTTCATTTCCGGTTACAAACGGAACATTCATCAGAGAACGGTCTTCCTTACGAACAGTTCCTTTGAATAACTCGCTCTGGTCAAGGAAATCGTAAAGAATCTTAGCTTTCTTTTCATTGCGCTCCTTCATTACTGCAAGGCCGCCCTGCTTCTTAAGCCACTTAAATACCTTGCCACAGATATAGATACCATAGCATGGAGGTGTATTGTACATGGAGCCGTTATCTGCATGAGTCTTATACTTTAACATGGTTGGTGTTCCCGGAAGAGTATCCTCCGTAATTAAGTCCTCACGGATAATCACAATGACAACACCTGCAGGTCCGATATTCTTCTGAACGCCGCCATAAATAACTCCATATTTTGTCACATCAACCGGTTCCGATAAGAAACAGGAGGATACATCCGATACAAGAATCTTTCCCTTAGTATTCGGAAGGGTCTTATACTTTGTTCCATAAATGGTATTGTTTTCACAAATGTATACATAATCTGCATCTTCTGGAATATCAAGGTCTGAGCAATCCGGTATGTAAGAAAATGTCTTATCTGCTGAGGATGCTACTTCCACGGCTTCACCATAGATTTTTGCTTCCTGATATGCTTTCTTTGCCCACTGACCTGTAACAATATAAGCTGCTTTCTTATTCTTCATGAGATTCATCGGAATCATGGCAAACTGCTGTGAAGCACCGCCCTGTAAGAAAAGTACCTTATAATTATCAGGTATATTCATTAATTCTCTCAAATCTGCTTCTGCTTCATCAATAATTGCCTGATAAGCCTTGGAACGATGGCTCATTTCCATTACGGACATTCCTGTTCCCTTGTAATCCAGCATTTCTTCTGCTGCTTCTCTTAACACTTCCTCTGGCAGTACTGCAGGACCAGCTGAAAAATTATAAACTCTACCCACTTTTTTAATCCTCCTGATAATTAAGATTTTTCATATGCTTAATTTTATTAATTAAATAATTAACAATTATTGTATTACCGAACAAAAACAAAGTCAATACTTAATATCATAAGTATTTATAAATCTTCTTCGCTGAATGCTTCCGAAATTGCAGCTCCCGGCGCAACCATCGGGAATACCTTGTCATCACTTCCAATATGGCAGTCCATAACAACCGGAATATTCAGGGAAATCGCTTCACGAAGTGCCGGCTCTAATTCTTCCTTCTTGGTTATGGTATAAGCTTTCGCTCCCATGCCTTCTGCAATCTTTGCAAAATCCACTCCGTCATCAAGAACCGTTGCGGAATATCTCTGTCCGTAGAACAAGGTCTGCCACTGACGAACCATTCCTAATACATGGTTATTTAAAACCACCTGGATGATTGGGATATTATGTCTCGTTGCTGTCATGATTTCATTCATGTTCATACGGAAACATCCGTCACCTGCAATGTTAATGACCGTCTTATCTTTTCTTCCCATCTTGGCACCGATACATGCACCAATTCCGTAGCCCATGGTTCCAAGTCCACCGGAAGTAAGCAATGTTCTCGGCTCAGAATATTTGTAATACTGTGCTGCCCACATCTGATGCTGTCCCACATCCGTGGTAATGATTGCCTTTCCTTCTGTTACTTCATAGATTTTCTCCATGACGTATGGTCCCGTAAGCACATCCGTATGGTATGTCATTGGGAATTTTTCCTTTAAGGATTCCACATGAGAAAGCCATTCCTTATGCTCCTGCTGCATGAGCTTTTCATTCATCCTCTTTAAAATCTCCCTGACATCACCAATGACACTGGCATCGGTCTTAATATTCTTATCAATTTCAGCCGGGTCAACATCAAACTGTAATATTTTTGCATTATTGGCAAACTTCTTTGTATTACCGGTTACACGGTCACTAAATCTTGCACCGATTGCAATCAGAAGATCACATTCCGTTACACCGAAATTGGATGCCTTGGTTCCATGCATTCCAATCATGCCGGTATATCTTGGGTCTGTTCCGTCAAATGCACCCTTTCCCATTAAGGAATCGCATACCGGGGCATCTACCTTATCAACAAATTTTCTTAATTCTTCGGAAGCATTGGAAAGAATTGCTCCACCACCCACATAAAGGAATGGTTTCTTTGCCTCCTGAATCAGTTCCACCGCACGGTCAATATCAGCATCCTTAATGGTAGAAACCTTTCTTTCAATTGGTGCAGGCGTGATTTTCTCATATTCTGCCGTATTTGCCGTAACGTCCTTTGTAATATCGATGAGCACAGGGCCAGGTCTTCCGGTCTGTGCAATACGGAACGCTTCACGAATGGTATCCGCAAGCTTCTCAACATCCTTTACAATATAATTATGCTTGGTAATCGGCATAGTGACACCGGCAATGTCAATCTCCTGGAAACTGTCCTTACCTAAGATTGGTACTGCCACGTTTGCCGTAATGGCAACAACCGGAATGGAATCCAGATATGCTGTTGCAATACCGGTAACAAGATTCGTCGCACCAGGGCCTGAGGTTGCCATGCAGACACCCACCTTGCCTGTTGCTCTTGCATATCCGTCTGCCGCATGGGATGCTCCCTGCTCATGGGATGTCAGAATATGGGTAATTTCATCCTGATGCTTGTATAATTCATCATAAACATTTAAAATACATCCGCCCGGATAACCAAAAACAGTATCAACACCCTGTTCCTTAAGACACTCTATAATAATCTGTGAACCTGTTAATTTCATAATCTTTCTATCCTTTCATCATTCAATCCGTAACTCTTACTTATTTCCCGGGATTTCAAGCGTTGCTCCCTTATTGGCCGATGTGACGAGAGCAGCATATCTTGCAAGATAGCCCGTTGTAACCTTCGGCTGTCTTGCCTGCCATTTTGCCCTTCTTGCTGCCATTTCTTCCTCTGAAACATCCACATCCAGTCTGTGTTCCGGAATATTAATCTTAATGATGTCGCCTTCTTCTACTAATGCGATTGGTCCGCCTACTGCAGCTTCCGGACATACATGACCAATGGAAGCTCCTCTGGATGCACCGGAGAAACGTCCGTCCGTAATTAATGCCACGGAAGAACCAAGACCCATGCCGGCAATGGCTGAGGTAGGATTCAGCATTTCTCTCATTCCAGGGCCGCCCTTTGGTCCTTCATAACGGATGACAACCACGTCACCAGCCACAATCTTGCCGCCCTTAATTGCCGCAATGGCATCTTCTTCACAGTCAAATACTCTTGCAGGTCCTTCATGTACCATCATCTCAGGAACGACTGCTGACTGCTTAACCACACCGGAATCCGGTGCCAGATTTCCCTTAAGGACTGCAATGCCGCCTGTTACACTATATGGATTTTCAATCGGTCTTATGACCTCAGGATTCTTATTCACACATCCTTCAATGTTTTCACCAACGGTCTTTCCTGTTGCAGTAATGATATCGGTGTAAAGAAGTCCCTTCTTATTCAGTTCGTTCATGACCGCATAAACGCCGCCTGCTTCATTTAATTCTTCAATATATGTATGTCCCGCAGGAGCTAAATGACAAAGATTTGGTGTCTTGGAGCTGATTTCATTAGCCACATCCACATTTAAGTCCACGCCGGCTTCCCTTGCGATTGCCGGAAGATGAAGCATGCTGTTGGTGGAACATCCAAGTGCCATGTCAACCGTTAATGCATTTAAAAATGCCTTTTCGTTCATGATATCTCTCGGACGGATATTCTTCTCAAGAAGCTCCATAACCTTCATGCCGGCATGCTTTGCAAGTTTGATTCTCTCGGAATAGACTGCCGGAATGGTTCCATTTCCTTTTAGTCCCATTCCAAGTGCTTCCGTAAGACAGTTCATGGAATTCGCGGTGTACATGCCGGAGCAGGAACCGCAGGTCGGACAGGTTTTATTTTCATATTCCAGCAGTTCTTCATCCGAAATCTTTCCTGCCGCATGAGCGCCTACTGCCTCAAACATGCTGGAAAGACTGGTTTTGCAGCCTGCGACCTTACCTGCAAGCATTGGACCGCCACTGACAAATACCGTAGGAATGTTCAATCTTGCTGCTGCCATTAAAAGACCAGGAACATTCTTATCACAGTTTGGAACCATGACCAGTGCATCAAACTGATGCGCCATTGCCATTGCTTCCGTGGAATCTGCAATCAGATCTCTTGTAACCAGGGAATACTTCATTCCAACGTGCCCCATTGCAATACCATCACAAACAGCAATGGCAGGGAATACAATCGGAGTACCGCCAGCCATGGACACACCGGTCTTAACTGCTGCCACAATCTTATCCAGATTCATGTGTCCCGGAACAATTTCATTATAAGAACTTACGATACCAACCAATGGTCTGTTCATTTCCTCTTCCGTAAGTCCCAATGCATTAAACAAGCTTCTGTGAGGAGCCTGCTGTGTACCTTTTAAAACATTATCACTTCTCATAGCCATAACCTCTCAACTTCCTATCTATCCTTTATACACGCTCTGTAATTAAATCGCCCATCTTTGCACAGCCAACCTGTGTCATGCCCTCTGACATGATATCCACCGTGCGGTAACCTTCCTTCAGTACCTGCTTAACGGCAGCTTCCACTGCATCTGCTTCCTTGTCAAGGTCAAAAGAATACCGAAGCATCATTGCCGCAGAAAGAATGGTTGCGATTGGATTTGCAACATCTTTTCCTGCAATATCCGGTGCAGAACCATGGCTTGGCTCATATAATCCAAGCTTGGTTGCTCCAAGGCTTGCGGAGGAAAGCATTCCGATGGAACCGGTAATCATGCTGGCTTCATCGGATAAAATATCACCAAACATATTCTCTGTCAGAATCACGTCAAACTGTCTCGGATTCATGACTAACTGCATTGCACAGTTATCAACCAGCATATCCTTTAATTCCACTTCCGGATAATCTGCTGCCACTTCCTTGACAACCTTTCTCCAAAGTCTTGAAGAATCCAGGACATTTGCCTTATCCACGCTGATAACGCGTTTATTTCTCTTCATTGCTATTTCAAAAGCCTTCACGGCAATTCTTCGAATCTCATTTTCGTCGTATGTAAGCACATCCGTTGCTTTCAGCACACCATTGACTTCCTCGGTATGCCTGTCACCAAAGTAAATTCCTCCGGTAAGCTCTCTCATGATGACCATGTCAAATCCATCGCCAATCACTTCATCCTTTAGTGGACATGCCTCTTTTAATTCATCATAAAGATATGCAGGACGAATATTTGCAAATAATTCCAGACCTTTTCGAATTTTTAAAAGTCCTGCCTCCGGTCTTAGGTTCGGAGCCACGTCATACCACTTGGAATTTCCCACGTTACCACCGACGGCACCTAAAAGAACCGAATCACTCTTCTTCGCTGTTTCAAGCGCTTCATCCGTAAGCGGAACGCCATACGCATCAATGGAGCATCCGCCCATGAGAATCTCCGTGTAATTAAACTTATGACCGTATTTTTCTGCCACCCTGTCAAGTACCTTCCTTGCTTCCGTGACAATTTCCGGTCCGATTCCGTCTCCCGGAATCACCGTAACATTAAATTCCATAGCAAATTTCACCTTTCATCATAAAATAAATCCTAAAATCCTAAATAAAAATGCATATAACGATATTTTATCGCAAATGTTATCATATTTCAAGAATAAATCCATACTTTCCTATAACACATGTTTTCTAATATAACGGAAGGTATACTCTTCCCCATGTTCCGCCAGCATGACAAGCAGACGATAAAGCATTCGTTCCGTGTCTTTGTGCATCACGTAATGTCCCCTGCCGCTTAAATAGTAATCCAGCGCATCCCTGTCTGTATATTTTTCCTTATGATAGATTCTGCTTGCCGCAATCCTGTCGCAGAACATTTCCACCACATATTCCTTGGGCATTGGCATTCCCGCAAGTTTGGTATCGCCACATTCCCCACCCGGATAATCAATCCAGTATTCATAATGGTGCTTATTGCGCCCCTTGTGATGAAGCCATGCCTTTGAGCACCCTTCCGCTTCACGCTGGGCATTATTCGGGC
>CAMEUH010000083.1 GCA_945938055.1 uncultured Eubacteriaceae bacterium
GAAGAGGACCGCGAGAAGGTTCTGGATGGATTTGCAGGTTCACTGGAATTTGCAGGAATTCTGGAAGGATTTGGATTAAATTAGAGTTTTAGAATAGAAATGAAAGTTAAAAGGATGATTTTTGATGCTTTTTGCAGGATGATTTTAATCGGATGGTAGAAATCAAGCGTAGAAAATCATCCTTTTTTATTGATGCAGTTACAGAGAAATTATGAAACTATCATGGTATCTCTTGACATTTACTGGGAAAAACAGCACAATAAAGATATTAAAAAAGCAAAGAATCGTTTTATGGAGTAAAGTAATGGAACAGCAGAAATTTATTGAAACAGTAGAAAAAATAAAAGAGAGTGCACAGACAAACGGAGGAAAAATCCGTCAAAAAGAGATTGATGAAAAATTACGAATAGAGGGCATGGAACTGAATGAATCCCAGCTTAAGATGGTTTACGCCTATCTTAAGACATCGAAGATACAGATTCTGGATGAGGAGGATGTACCGGAAGAGAAAGATGCAGAAAATCCGGTAGAGAAAAATCCGGGGAATGTGGAAGAAGAAAGCACGAAAGATGAATTGGAAGAAAATGTGCAGGACATGGAAAACAGAGAGGATGAATTTGTCAGATTATATCAGGCAGATTTAAAGGATCTTCCGGTCTTATCGGAGGAAGAACTTCTGGAAGTCATGAAAAGACTGGCTACTGATAAAAATAAAGCGGATATGGAGGCGATCATCAATACGTTCTTAAAGGACGTGGTGCGCTGGGTGAAAAATTACCGTGAAGGTGCTGTTTTGATGACAGATTTGATTCAGGAAGGAAATATGGGGCTGATGGAAGGCGTGGAGTCATTTGACTATGGACAGGCATTGAATCTGGAAAATCCGGTGAAAAAACTCAGGGATTTTTTGAGAAAATCGGTGATAAAGGCGGTGCAGGATGCCATTTATACACAGGAAAGCGAAAATAACGTGGGCTATAAGATTTCCGGAAGAGTAAATGCGGTAAATGACTGTGCAAGAGAACTTGCCGAAGATCTCGGACGGAAGGTTACCATGGAAGAAGTAGCGGAAAAGATGGATATGACGTTTGATGAAATTAAGGAAATCGTTGATTTTTCTTCAAATAAGATTGAATATATCCAATATTCTTAAAGAATCGTGAGCAAATTATTAATTAATTGTAAAAACTCCACGGAGTATTGACATTTTATTGACAAAATGTCATAATAATCATGACAAACTTTCAAGAAGGAGGACATCTTAAATGTCAACAAAAGCTTATTATCCAATTAGCGAAATCGGTGCTGGCAAGCCAGGTTTCTCTAAGACTCGTTCTATTATTGAAGCAGCCTTCTACGGAAATAACGTAGTTAAGGTTAATACATTAAAGGAAGCTTATGAATTAGCTAAGAATTCACCAGGAACTGTTGTAACAGACATGCCTGTTAAGGATGGTGAAACATTTGGCCTTGAAAAGGATGCTAAGGTATTACTTTTCAATGATGGTGCTGTTACAGGCCGTTACGCAGCAGCTCGTCGTATTAAGGGTGAGCCGGGTGTTGACGAAGCTAAACTTGATAAAGTCGTTATGGATGCTATCTATGAGACACGTTGGAAGACAATGTATCATGCAGAGTGTTTTGTAGGTCTTGATCCAGAATTCATGGTTAAGGCTCATCTTCTGATCCCAGAAGGAGAAGAGAATATCCTTTACAACTGGATGATTAACTTCCAGTATATGTCTGATGAATATGTTAAGATGTACAAGAATTCCAAGCCGGTTGGTGATGGTAAGGAACCAGACATCTACATTTTCTCTGACCCACAGTGGACACCGGGTAACAGACCAGATGTTGATTACAGCTGCTTAAGCGATCCACTTACACTTTGCTATTTTGATACAAACCAGAACTGTGCAGCAATCCTTGGTATGAGATACTTTGGTGAGCACAAGAAGGGTACCCTTACAATGGCTTGGGCACTTGCTAACAGAAATGGTTATGCATCCTGCCATGGCGGACAGAAGGAATACTTATTACCAGATGGCAAGAAGTTCGTTGCTTCTGTATATGGTCTTTCAGGTTCCGGTAAGTCAACTCTTACACATGCTAAGCATGGTGGAAAGTATGAAATTAAGGTTCTGCATGATGATGCATTTATTATCAACACAGATACTTGTGCATCCATCGCCCTGGAGCCAACTTATTTTGATAAGACAGCAGATTATCCTACAGGATGTCCGGATAATGAGTACTTATTATCCGCTCAGAACTGCTCCTGTACATTAGATGAGAATGGTAAGATTCAGTTAGTAACAGAGGATATCAGAAATGGTAACGGACGTGCGATTAAGTCCAAGTTATGGTCACCAAACCGTGTGGACAAGATTGATGCTCCTGTTAATGCAATCTTCTGGATTATGAAGGATCCTACAATTCCTCCAATTGTTAAGTTAAAGGGTTCTGCTCTTGCATCCGTAATGGGCGCTACACTTGCTACAAAGACATCTTCTGCAGAGCGTGTTGCTGCCGGTACAGACCTGAATGCTATTCGTATCGTACCTTATGCAAACCCATTCAGAACCTATCCTCTTGTAAATGATTACGAGAAGTTCAAGAAGCTTGTTGAAGAGAAGAATGTAGATTGCTACATCGTTAATACAGGCGATTTCATGGGCAAGAAGGTTCAGAAGGAAGATACTCTTGGAATTCTTGAGACAATCGTTGAAGGAAAGGGTAAATTTGAACAGTGGGGACCATTTGAAGATATCGAAATTATGAATGACTGGTCAGGAAAGACTGGTGACTTCACACCAGACCTTAACAATGCTGATTATAAGGCACAGTTAAAGGCTGCTATGCAGACTCGTGTTAAGGCTGTTGAAGACTTCGCTGTTAAGAAGGAAGGATATGACAAGCTTCCAGATGAAGCATTAGCTGCATTAAAGAGACTTGTTGATGCACTTTAATATTTTGTAATGGAATGCTGTCTTACGTTAGTAGGGCAGCATTTTATTTTACGGAAAATATAGTATGAGTTACGAAGAAAAAAATGTATATATTCTCTTTCTTGATATAATATTCACGGGATAAGAATGTTAAGGAATACATCAGGAGGGAAATATGAAAAAGATATTCAAAAAGATTCTTTTGCTTTTTTCTTTACTAACGATAAGTGTATTTTCAACGAATTACATAGTTATGGCATCTGAAGTGGAAAACGACGATGACAGATATTTTGAAGCGATTGAAGTGTTAAGGGAACAGTATTCAGAAGATGAAGTTAACTCAATATTGGAGCAATATACAAAAGAGGAAATAGTAAATATGCTTGAGGATTCTGAAAAATTTGAGTGCACTTATGTAGGAACAATATCAGCAGAAGAATTAGAAGAAATTAGCTCAATGAGTTCAGAAACTTATGTTGATGGTGTTGCAAAATATGAATTTTCTTATGATGGTGAAACTTGTGCATATGTATATTTATGGGCGCAATTTGGCTATCTGGATGCAACATATGTTTATGTAGATGATTATTCATCTCCAGATATAGAACTGTTAAATTCGAGTATGAATACAAAGATAACAGATTTTACAGTTCTTTCATCGGGAACTACTACTGGAATTACATTTAATTTCTGCATAAAAAGCAATTGGGCGATAGTGTGGAAAAAGACAGCATGTAATTTCCTGTGCGACTGTTATGGAGACATGTCGGTATCATTCTAAATGTTCAAACATTCTTATCCCATTTTTAGAGGTAGGCTTTTTATGATAAATATAGCGATTTGTGATGATGATTACATATTTTGCTCTGAATGCGAGAAAATGATAAATGATTTTGCAAAGAAAATGTCAGAAAAGATTAATATTGAGATATACTATTCAACGGAAAAATTGTGGAATGATATCTCTAGGGGAGATTATTTTGACTTAGTTTTTCTGGATATAGAATTTAATGGTTCAAATGGAATTGAGTTGGGAATAAAAATTAGAGAAGAATTAAATGATAATAATTTATTCATTGTATTTGTTTCTGGAAAAACTCAGTATGCCATGAAACTTTTTGCAATAAGACCATTGGATTTTTTAATAAAACCGATTGATGAAAAGGCTTTTAATAAAACTTTTTTAACTTTTTTGAAGTTATCTGAGAAGAATAAGCATGTTTTTGAATTTATGCATGAATATAGAAGAAGACGAATTGATATTGGGGAAATAGTCTATTTTAGCAGTTCTGATAAAGAAATAACCATGTATACTAAAGAGGGGGTTATTCGATTTTTTTCATCATTAAAGAAAATAGAAGAACAATTAAATGACTATGATTTTCTACGATGTCATCATTCCTATTTGGTAAATTATCACAAGGTTACATCTTTCTATTATGATAGATTGGTAATGGAAAATGGTGATATTATACCAATTGCTCAATCAAGGAGAAGTGAAATAAGAAAAAAACAGTTGCAAATTGAGATGGGAGATATCTGTGGAAATTGATTTTTTGTTAGTGATTCAACTACTATATTTTACTGGACAGATTTGTATTATGTTTTGGAGTATATATGAATTATGTGAAGTAAATAAGAGTAAGAATCGATGGGTAGAAAAATACATATTGATAATCAGTATTATTGTGATATATTTTTTTTATGATACGTGGTGGAAAATTTTTCTTAATATTCTTGTTTGTGTCTTGGTGTGCTGTGTTCATTTTAACATTCACATGAATATTTCGAAAGGGATTTTTTTGCTGTGTTATCCTGTTTTGCATACAGGATTTTCTGTTCTTCTTGTGAATCTAATCGATTTTGATAGAAGTTTACTATTTGAAATTGTATGCTCATTTCTTTTATTACTTCTAGAGTTTTTGATTGTTTATTTCATGTTAATAATATTAAAAAAAATGGAAAATGATGCTACGCAGGATAAAATAAACAATAAAAATGAAAAAATTTTTGAAGAAACAATTAGGCATGATCTTAATAATCATTTATCTACAATTGCCTGTCTGGCACATGAAAAAAAGAATAATGATATCTCAGATTATATTAAGAAAATGTCGTTTATCGATTATTCTGTTATTTCTTCTATTACAGGAAATAATCAGATGGATATTATTTTAGCAAATAAAATAGATGAAGCATTGAAAAAAGGAATTACAGTAAGACATGAAATAGAGGTACCATCAGATTTGGAGGTTGATGCATTTGATATGACGGTGCTGTTAGGAAATGCATTTGACAATGCAATTTCCGCAGTGGAAAATCTGGATAATGAATATAGATTTATTGATTTTAAAATTATATATAAAAGGAATCGATTATTTATTATAATGAAAAATCCATGTTTCGAGAAAGGAACAGGATTGAAAAATATGGAGATGATTGTTGCGCATTATCATGGAGTAATGGAATTGGATTTTGAGAACATTATGGCTATTTTGACTATCTTTTTGTATTTTTAGTTGATTAATCAGCATTTTTTTGCTATACTGATTACAATACATAAAAGAAAAAATATTGCATATAATAAATAAGCAGAGAGAGTTCTGCATCGATTGAAATTACCTGGGATGTGCGCCAACCTACTATTTTGAACCTACATTTCATGAAAGGGATTCCTATATCTGTAGGCTAATGTCAGGCCGGCTGTGGATTTGATTTCAAGTCCGCAGAAAACAGGTTTCGTAAGAGATTATGTATTACCGGAAGGCTGCGGTTTGCATGCGGTTGCCCACCTAGCTTAGCTAGGCGTCGAAATTTTAGGTAACGGCATTTTGGGGTTTCAAAGAAAATGGAGTTGGGGCTGTGTAACAGCTCCAACTTTTTTTATCAATCAGCATAGAGGGAAGAGTATGAGTAAGAAAAAAGCTGGACTCTTATTGAGTCTTATCATCATTGTTGTGGCAGTGGTCTGCATTTTTCTGATTGACCGGATGATTCATGATGAACCAGATTATCCATGCATAACGAATAAAGAGGCAGCAAAAATGCTGGCGGCATTTGAGGATGGATTTGAAGATGCAAGGGACGCTTATCTGGAATTTGTGATTGCAAAGGGAATTATGAAATCCTGTGTCGCAGAAGAAAATTTTAATAATAAAAATCTGACTGCGATTTTAGAATATTATAATGTCAGTGAGGATGTCTTTGAGTATCTTGATTTGAACTTAAGGAGAAAGAATAGAGCTGTTTCAAAGGAAGATTTTTTAAACGTATATGAATACATAAGGGCACATTATTTTGCAGAAAAAGTGGAAGCAAAGGAACTGACCATTGTAGCTACGCCGGGAAATATGGAGAATGTGCCTGCCTGGACTACTTATACAAAGGATGGTGTTTATACATTTTACGGATTATTTCTGGATGGCTATCAGGATCATGTCGTTGGCGTGTATACAAGGGATACGGAGATTGTGGGAATCAGAGGGATTATTTCCGCAGATGTGGTATACCGGAATGTATGGATTTATGAAGGAAATGACAGCATGATAACTACATATCTGGAGGGCCTGGACCGGACATTTTATCCGGATGGACTGACTGAGCCGGTGTCACAGGTTCTTGCAGACATTTATTTATCAAACGGAGTGGTAACGGCAGTTAACATAAAGACAGACACAATTCGGGGAAAGGTCTTGTCTGTTACCAATGATTATGTGGAGATTGAAGGCTATGGAAGGGTTCCGTTTGATTCAGAATATAAACTCTATCGTAATTACGGTGGCTTTGCGCAGATTGGGTATTCAGATATTCTGGTTGGTTATGAGCTGCAGGATTTTATTGTGGCAGACGGTAAAGTATGCGGTGCCATTATCCTGTATCCGTTTGAGGTGAAAAATATCCGAATTCTTTTACGAACCACGGGATTTGACAGTATCTACCACGAAAATGTGGAATTGACCTGCGATGGGGATTATCAGGTGATGTCCGGCAGCGATTTGTCCAATGTGGTTACGCTTTCGGCGGGAGATGTGTTCCTCTGGATACGGACACCCAGATGATTCAAAATGAACGTATTCGGATTGTACCTGTTCATGAAGGTGACAGGATTATCATTCATTCCATTGAGCGAAGCCAGGGAAAACCGGCTTATCCGGGATTCGTAGAGATTTCATCCGATGAGTCCGGCATATATATTGTAAATGAGGTAAATCTGGAGGAGTACTTGAAACTGGTGGTTCCTAGCGAGATGCCGGCAGGATATGGTGTGGAGGCATCCAAGGTGCAGGCAGTCTGCGCAAGAAGCTATGCCTATAATCAGCTCCTGAATAACGATTACATGGAATATGGTGCACACATTGATGATAGTACATGGTATCAGGTTTATAATAATACAAATGAATATGAATCTTCTAACAAGGCAGTAGACGAAACCTGCGGTCAGGTTATGACAGTGGATGGTGAGGTCATTACGGCGTATTACTATTCCACATCATGTGGTCATGGAAGCAATATAGCCATTTGGGGTCAGCCAAAGGAAAGCTGTACGTATATCAAGGCACATACTATCAATCCTCAAAATCAGTATCTGGATTTGACCACTAATGAAGCATTTTATCAGTTCATTTCCTCAAAGAATGAAACGGATTTTGATTCGGGATTTCCGCTTTATCGTTGGAAAACGTATCTTTCCATGAAGGAAATTAATGAACTGTATCAGGAGAAGGCGAATGTGGGAACCATTACATCCATGGATGTTATTGAGCGGATGGATGGCGGCAGTGTGAATCAGGTCGTTATAACCGGGAAAAAGGGAACCTATCTGATTGAAGGCGAAATGGCTGCTAGAAAGTTTTTTGGTGATGCAAAAATAGAGTGGACGAATAACCGGGATAAGACATTTTCCATGAAATCTCTGCCAAGCGGTTTCTTTGCCTTGAATCCGGTTTATGAGAAGAATGTATTAAAGGGGTATGAAATTCTTGGCGGTGGATATGGGCATGGCCTTGGAATGAGCCAGAACGGCGCATATCAGATGACGAAGGAAAATTATTCGTACGAAGAAATCCTAAAATTCTTCTATCAGGGAATTGAGATTACAAGGATTTATTAGATTTTTCTTTTTTGCGAAAAGGGATAGGAAGTCTGATAATTTTCTTTTCAATAAATGTATTGAGTTCTGCACCCCAGAAGACAATCGTGATACAGAAATAAAGCCAGAGCATGGCAAAAACAATGGTTGCAAGACTTCCATACATGGCAGCAAACCCTGGGGTGTTATTTACGTAAAGTGAATAAATGAAAGAAAATACCTGCCAGCCAATGGCAGCAAAAAGTGCTCCCGGAAGTTCTTTTGCAAGGGAAGACTTCCGGTTTGGAACATATTTGTATAAAAACATGAAAAAAATGGTTAAAAAGCACTGAATAATTAAAGTCTTACGTTCCAGAAGCGCATCCATGAGCAGGGCAAAGAATGGAAAATGGACACGGCTTACGGCAAGAATCAGGTTGCCAAAAACAAGAAATAAAAGGCTGATGACCATGGTAAGGATGAAAATCAGGGTATAAACGGAGGCGGAGAGCCGCATTAAAAAGTAGTTTCGTGTTTCTTCTATGCCATAGATGGAGTTAAGTCCCTGCAAAATACCAAGGAATGCTTTGCCGGCAACCCAGAGCATACCGATTGCCGAGATGGAGATTACGGCAGCGGAAGGTCTTGAGTAGATTTCGCCAAGAGTTGATGAAATCAGGGGAGTTAACTGGGAAGGGGTCAGGGAAGTGATGGATTCAAAAAGCATTTCCTCTGTAATTGGAGTATATTGTATAATGTTAAACAGAAGAATAGCAATGGGAAAAAAACAAACAATGATAAAAAAGGATGACTGTGCTGCATATGCAGTCACATGATCCTCACGGACTTTCTTTGTCATTTCCTGTATGGTAAAATATAAACGAAATATAATTTTCATGATATGACACTCCATTAAATGATTATTATATTATAGAGTATGATTTTTATTCTGACAATATTTAAGATTTATGAAGGAGAAAATAATTTGAAGAAGTTTGTGGAATCTTATTATGATATTGTATCAAAAAAAATAGGCAGGGACTGGGATAAGGGAAAAATTGTCATGCTAAGTGACATGCATGATAATTCTTATAGAATTAATCTGGAAGAGCTGTATCAGAGAATTATAATGATTCGGCCGGATTTTATAGCCGTTGCCGGTGACATGTATCATGGTGAACCGGGCTGTGATAATAAAAATGCAAAAACATTTCTGGAGAGACTGTCACGGAAATTTCCGATTTACTACGGTCTTGGAAATCATGAATACCGGTTGATGCTGTATCCTGAGAAATATGGAACCATGTATGCGGAATTTGAGCAGATGACGAAACGGTGTGGAATACATCTTTTGAAAAATGAGTCAGTGGAAATTAGGAAGGGGACATCCTCGCTTGTAATCAATGGATTGATGATTGACCAGACATTTTATAAGAAGTGGAAACGGATGCCGATGCCGGAATCTTATATGATGGAAATCATGAAGGAACCGCAAAAAGACAAGTTTCAAATTCTGATTGCACACCATCCTGTGTATTTTCAGAATTATGCAGACTGGGGAGCAGATTTGGTTTTTTCCGGACATGTACATGGAGGAATGGCAAGAATTCCGTTGATTGGAGGCGTTATCGCACCAAATTACCGTCTGTTTCCAAAGTATGACAAGGGGGAATATAAGATTGGGACATCCACGATGATTCTTTCTGCAGGAATCGGAACACATACCATTAATTTAAGACCATTGAATCCGCCGGAGATGGTGGTGGTGACGTTACATGCGGATGGAGCGGAATAAAAACAGGAAAATATAGACAAATCGTCCGGTCTGTGTTAT
>CAMEUH010000084.1 GCA_945938055.1 uncultured Eubacteriaceae bacterium
ATGATATCAGGAATTTATGGGCACCGGTGAAGGCGGTACTTGCGGATGACTATTTTGCGGTGATTGGTAATGCAGAGGATATTAAGGAAAATGAGGGGATGTTTGACAGGGTGGAGAATTTGTTTTAAGGAAAATGCGAAAGGATTAACATGGAAGAAAAACAGACAAAAACAGGTTTTGTAACAATTATCGGAAGACCAAATGTGGGAAAGAGCACTTTGATGAACAAACTGATTGGGCAGAAGGTGGCGATTACATCCAATAAGCCACAGACTACCCGCAATAAGATTAAGACGGTGTACACGGACGAACAGGGGCAGATTATTTTTGTGGATACGCCGGGAATTCATAAGGCTAAGAATAAGCTTGGGGATTACATGGTAAATGTGGCGGAACGTACCCTGACAGAAGTGGATGTCATTTTATGGCTGGTAGAGCCTACCACTTATGTAGGGGCAGGAGAACAGCATATCGTAAGTCAGTTAAAGCAGACCAAAACACCGGTGATTCTTGTAATTAACAAGATTGATACGATTAAAAAGGAAGAAGTATTAAAATTTATTGCGGCGTATAAGGATTTGATGGACTTTGCGGAAATTGTTCCGGTATCTGCCAGAACCGGTAATAATACGGATGAACTCATCCGTTCCATTTATAAATACCTTCCATATGGACCGATGTATTATGATGAAGATACCTTGACAGACCAGCCGATGCGTCAGATTGTAGCGGAGTTAATCCGGGAAAAGGCATTACATGCGCTGGATGAGGAAATTCCTCATGGGATTGCAGTCACTGTTGAACGGATGAAGGAACGTCCGGATGGAACGGTTGTGGATATTGATGCTACCATTATTTGTGAGCGGGAATCCCACAAGGGAATTATTATCGGGAAACAAGGGGCAATGCTTAAGAAAATTGGAAGTAATGCCCGGTATGAGATTGAAAAAATGATGGAGCAGAAAGTAAATTTAAAGCTCTGGGTCAAGGTGCGTAAGGAATGGCGGGATAATGACCTTCTGATTAAGAATTTTGGATATGATGCGAAGAAGGAATTTGAGTTATAAAAGGTGAGAACAATGAAGAAAAATAAAGTCAGTACACTGACTAAGGCTGAGAATGATTTTATGGAGCTAATCTGGGAATTAGAGCCTATTAATTCCACAGCACTGGTTCATGAATGTGAGAAGAAATTTGAATGGAAGAAGTCGACGACGTATACCGTGCTTAAGAATCTTTGCCGGAAGGAAATATTGAAAAATGAGAATGCCATGGTGACTTCTACATTGAGCCGCGAAGAATATTATGGAGCATGCGGAAGGGAATATGTGGAGGAGCACTTTGATGGTTCACTTCCACTCTTTCTGGCGGCATTTTGCGGTAATAAAGTAAAACTGTCCGAGAAGGACAAAGAGGACATACGAAAGCTGATTGATGAATGTTAAAGAATGATGGATTACTTCTTGACAAACAGGTCTAAATTTTATAAACTAAAGGTCGGTGAAAGATAGACCTAAACGCAGGAGCAAATTTATTCTTTATAACGAGAAACTCTGATGGATGGAAGATTTATTGGAGAATATACAATTTTGGAGAATAATGACATGATGGCTATATTTTTTCAGTTGCTGCAAATGAGTCTTGCTGGTTCGTTTGCAGTTTTTTATTTATTACTATTAAGAGTACTATTAGGGAAATTGCCGAAGAAGCTCACGTATGTGTTATGGGGACTGGTTGGATTTCATCTGATTTTTACAGTGGTTCCGATTGGCCGATTTGCCATTCTGCCGAATGTGGATATTGTGCAGGAATTGTGGTATGTGGATGTGAACTGGAATGTAATTGTGGTGTTCTATCTGATTGGTGTTATTGCAATTCTTCTGATGAATGTGGTTCATTATTTTCATTTGGCAAGATTACTTCGTCAGAATGCGAAGAAAAAGGAGGGTGCAGACAATCCATTTCAAAAAGTACGGGGCTTTTATGTACCGGTTTATTATAGCAGTGGCATAGCCAGTGCATTTACTTTTGGGTATTTTCCGCCGAGAATCTATCTTCCGGAAGGAATTGATGCGGGCATGGAAGAGATGGTTGTGTGTCATGAGATGACGCATATTCGAAGAGGAGATTACTTTACCAAATTACTTGCCTTTGTCTTATGTACACTAAACTGGTTTAACCCGCTGCTCTGGTGCGCATATTATTTCTTTGTTCGTGATCAGGAGACTTCCTGTGATGAACTTGTTTTACAGAAGATAGGGATTGGTCAGAAGAAACAGTATGCGGAGGCGATTCTTAATGCTGCATCAGGCTTCTTTCGAAGCGGTGAGAGGGATCATGCAATGCCATTTGGGGAGGCAAATATCAAGTACCGTATTCGCCGGTGTGTGAAGGCTGGCAATATCGAAAGAAGAAAATATGTGGCAATGCTTTTAGTGACACTTGGATTCTTTGTGCTTGGAATATCTGTGTCCAGTGTTTTTCAGATTGACCGGCTTCCATTTGTGGCAGCAGAACAAAATGGCACAATTGGTGTTTTTTGTAATACAGAAGAATACAGAGAGTATCAGATGCGTGGCGATGGAATATACCAGATTGATGAAAATGGAGAGAAACTCATCTATCGTGGAAGTTTTCTGATTACAGATAGTTTTTATTGGACGAATCAGGGACTTTTTTTCGTGACACAGAATGCCAGGGAAATCCGGTGCTTAAATGTAGATACATACAAGTGGGAAAAAGTATTTCGCTGTGAGAAAGGCAGGGAAATAGCTTCCTTTGTACCATCTGGAGGGTTCCTTAAAATTCGCTATACCGATGGTTCTGTAGAATGCCGAAAGCTATACTTAAAGAGGCAGAGTACGGTATCGACGCAGGAAATTCTGGAACATCCGGGGAAGGTTTACAATGTGACACAGTGGAAAAAGGATGGTGCCTATGCCTGGCTGGACCTTGATGGAGATGGTAAGGATGAGGAACTGTTGCTTGATTTTTCCATGGAGGATATGATGTCAGGTGGTGACTGGGTTTACACTTTTTCGGTAAATAATAAAGCAGTCATTCAAAAAGAGATTAGCAAAATATCCAATGAAATCTATGCAATTTCCACGGATGGTGAGCGCATCTATGTAGCATTGACGGACGGGAAAGGCTTGGATGGTGGGGTAACACCGGAAACCACTACATTTTATCAATATGAAAATGGTTCGCTTAATTCTTATGGGGAGATACAGGCACCAATAAGTGTAATGAATTTTACGGATGGAATCATAACGGTTATGATGTCTGAAAAAATTATTTTTGGAGAAACATACCAGGAAACCTGGCAGGTGGATGCAGATGGCAGGTTTGTGAGAATGGAAAAGGAAACGGATTGTGTTTCGCTGAAGACAAAGGTATATGATTTACAGAAAGATATTGACGTACATACCGAACCTGGAAGTAAAGAAACATTTCATGTGGCTGCGCAGAGAGTGGAGATGCATCAGGTTATGAAAAATCAGCAATGGGATGTTGGCGGAGTCACGAAAAAAGGATACTGGGTGGAACTTACGTTTCCGGATGGTGCCAAGGGATGGATTTTTATCAGTGATGGTCAGTTAGAAAATGGTGAGAGGGCAGAAGAGGTATTTTGTCTGGCTGTATTTCATCATCCGATTACCACAACGGATGGAGGCATGACAGAAGAAAAATAGCAATAAGATGAAATTTTATTTGTGAAGGAGAAATACAATGTTTCAGGAATTAAAAAAGAAATGCGTACAAAATTCAATGTGGATAGTGACAACCTGTTTTATCTTTGTTGCCATCTTATTTGTGATTGGATTTAAAGGCCTTATTTTTATGGTAACACCATCGGTTTCATTTTCACAGATGTCTACGGAGAATATCCAAAAGGTGGATGATAAAAAGGTTCGTGCCGAAATTGACTTAAATTATGGAACATTCATGGAGGCCTATACCAAGCAGAACGGAGCGGAAACCGTAACTTCGTATTATTATGTGATTCTTAATTATGATGAGGATGATCCAAGGTATATGGCGGTAAAGTTACCAACTTCTTACAAGAAGCAGATGGAACGATTGGAAAACTATACCTACGAAGGAATAGAAGCGGATGCGTTTACAATAACCGGTGAATTGTGTGAGATGACAGACTCAGAAAAAAAGTATTTTAAAAAATTCTTTATGGAGTATAATGAATTTACATCCGAAGAGTATGAGGCAGAGACGATTCCTTATATTATCAGGGAAAAAAGAGCGGATTTTGAGGATAAAATCATTGCTGCGGCTATCTTAATATGTTTCCTAATTGCTGTTTTTGCAGTTGGCATACAGATGCTTGGAGTGGGTCTTAAGAAGATTAAAAAGCAGATTAAGACCTCCGGTTATGACACAAGTGTTATCGAAAATGATTATGAAACCGCAGGCTTTTCATTAAAGAATAACGGATTTAAGATTGGACGTATTGCATCTTACTGTTCTCAGGAGAATAAACCATACATGTTCCTTAACAGGGATATCGTATGGGCATATCAGATGACTACTTCCCATAGTACCAATGGGATTAAGACGGGAACGACCTATTCTTTATACATCTGGGATGTCAATAAGAAAAATTATCAGATTATTATGTCGGAGTCAGCGGTAAAGGATGCAATGGCGTATATGAAACAGCATATGCCTTGGGTCATCTTAGGCTATAGTGAAGAACTAAAGAGAGGATATAACAAGGATTACAATAATTTCCTCGAAGCTTTGTATAATAAGGTTCCACATGAATTTATATAAGAAAAACGATAGGAGAAAGAAAAATGTATACAAATATTAAGAAAAATTTTAATTACTGGCCAAAGCTTGGTGCCAAAATTGTATTGATTTACAGTGGATTTTCATTACTTGGAAATATCATGATTATTCTGGGTTCTTTGTCACAGGGATTGGGAGATACGAATATATATACGTTGTTACATGTGCTGCCGGGATTAACATTTCACATCGTTTTGTTTCTGTATTTTTTTAATGTATTAAAGGCACAGTCCACACTGAAGAATGCCTATATTGGTAAGATTATGAGAAAGAAATTTCATTACTCCGAGGAGCAGATTGAAGCTGCACTTGCACAGATTGATTCTGAAGTTGTCTCTCCAATCTACAGTGATACGGCAACGAAGAATACCTTTATGATTACACAGAACTGGGTCATTGGTGCTTCAGCCAGTCTGATGCGTGCTATGGCTGTCAGAATCACAGATATTAAGAGTTATGAGCGTCTGGTAGTAGAAAATCGTGGAAAGTCAACATCTTATGGGTATTATCTGGTGGTAAAGAATCATGCAGATGAGGAATTCCGTTTCCGCCTTGGCAGTAGTGACTTGATGGATGAAGCAGCATATGAACTTGCTGCGGCAATGAAGAATGTAATTTCACCGAATCAGGCGGTTTTGGAAGAGTCTGTTTTTGTGGCGCCACAGGGTACGGATATTGAAGGTATGCTGTCTGAAAAAGACCGTGCCGAAGTGATTAAGATGTTAAAGAATGAAGGACCTGTACAGGCGATTAAATATGCACGTGAAGCAACAGGACTGGGACTTAAGGAAGCCAAGGATCTGGTAGATAAGATACAAAGAGAAATTGGTAAGTAATTCAGTAAAAGCGGAGAACGGTGTTATGTACGCAAATATTAATAAATATTTTAATTATTGGCCAAAGACAGTGATAAAAATCATACTGATTTGTTGTGGTCTTAGTATGTTTGTAAATACAGTTGTATTAGTGAATCATATTTCTACCGGTTTTGAGAATTACATATTGGGAATGCTTCTTCATTTAGTTATCATAATCCATTTTTTTCGTGTGTTAAGAACACAGAAAACATTGAAGAATGCCCATATGGGAAAGGTGTGGAGAAAGGAATTCAATTTCTCCGATGAACAGGTTGAGGCTGCTTTGAAACAAATTGATTCAGAAGTTACTAATCCTTTATATGTGGATACAGCGACAAAAAACACATTTATGATTACACAAAACTGGATTATAGGTGCTGACTCATTGTCGAGGGCAACGGCAGTACGGCTTAAGGATATTAAGAGTTATGAGCGTCTCGTAGCTTCACATACCAAAGGCAGTACAACTACATATTTTTATTACTTAGTTTTAAAATGTTACGGTGATAAAGAGATGAACATACGTCTTTGCAGTGAAAATAATGTGGATGATGCAGCATGCGAATTAGGCGCAGTATTGAAAAATTACCCATGCGACTCTGGTAAGTAAGGGCGTATAAGAAATATCGTTTGTTCATAGAGCTGCCAAAGGGGAACAATATATAGGCAGGAACAGAATGCAGAAAAACAGGAATCAGAAAGTTTTTCTGCATTTTTTGTATGAAAATAAAATGGACCCGTTCTAGTCCCATAATTTATAGAATACCACATAAAATAGAAAATAAAAAGGACTATTTTTAGTCCAGAAGGTGTGGTATATTATGAGTGATAAAATAAAAGAAGATTCTGAAAATACCATTGGAAAGAATATTCGAAGAATCCGTAAGGAGCAGGGAATTGGACAGACTGAACTTGTGGGAAAGCTGCAGCTTCTGAATGTGAAAATGACCAGGGAAACACTGGTAAAGATTGAACGTGGAATTCAGCATATTCAGCTGGAGCAGCTACGGGCAATTAAAACAATACTGAAGGTCAGCTACGAAGATCTTCTGGATTAATGGCTGCGGTATGACGATTCGGAGTCTGATGGCAGAAAGTCTGCGAACGAGAAGTTCTATGGCAAGGAGTTTAACAACAAGGAGAAAAGCTACATGAAGAAAAATTATTTTGCAAATTGTATGGTAAGGTACGGAGGATATTTTTTAACAGGACTGATCTTTTCCTTTTGCCTTGCGTCTATTGTGGTCAAGGGTAATAAAATCATCAGTCAGGCTGTTGACACCCTTCTGGCAGGAGGAGAGGTGGAATTTTGGAAATTCATCATAACCTTTTTGGTTCTGACGATACTGGGATTTGTGCTGGCTTTTCTGAAAAGTATCCTGCTATCGGTATTTTCGTTGAAGGTGCAAAAACGCTACAAGAATCTTCTGGCGGATAAGCTATATCACCTGGAGTACCGGTATTTTGATGAAAATGGTTCTGCATCCATTATTAATAAAATGAACTCGGACATTGCGGAGGCAGATAATCTCTTAAGAGAAAGCATACCGGATATCTGCACGAATCTCATTGAGATGTGTGTATATGCATTTTACGTGGGACAATTAAATGGAAAGCTGCTGATTCTAATGCTGTTAAGTTATCCGGTGGTACTTTATTTTACGCGGTATGTGGCAGATAAGCTTACCAGCCTGAAAAAAACTTTCCGGCAGAAGTCTGACTCCATTACGGAAATTGCACAGGACTGCATGAGTGGAATTCTGGTACTGCGTTCTTTTGGGGCGGAAGATTATTTTCAGAAAAAACTGGACCGTGCAACGGAGGAACTTGTTGAAAACGAAGCAAAAAGAACAAGAATGTCCAATACGGTCATTATTATCCGGCGGCTTCTTTCCTGGATACCGAATATTATCTGTGCCATATATGCCTATGTACTGGTTAAGAATGGAAATCTAAGTATCGGTGAACTGATGGCATTTATCATTATTCTGGAGCGTTTTGTCAATGCATTTACCGGTGTGCCGTTTGGCATGGTGGATGCAAAGGAACAGTATGTCTGTGTCAGACGTGTGGAAGACATTTTAAATTCTCGGGAGGAATTTTCCGGAACAGAGAAAACAATGCCGGAGAGTGATGTGGCAGTTTCGTTTCAAAATGTTATGTTTTCTTATGAGGATCATAAGGCAGTTCTTGAGAATCTTTCTTTCTCTATCGAAAAGGGGAAAAAGGTTGCCTTCGTGGGTGAATCCGGTGGAGGAAAAAGTACGATTTTCCGTTTGATTTGTGGGTTCTATCCGGTAAATGGAGGGGAATATAAGCTATTTGGAAGAAATTTTTCAGAGTGGGATTTGGAAGCAGCAAGAGCATGCATGGCACTTGTTTCACAGAATGTCTTTCTTTTCCCAACCAGTATTTATGAAAATGTAAGATACGGAAACCGGAATGCGAAGAAGGAAGATATCATAGAGGCGTGTAAAAAGGCAAGAATTCATGACTTTATTGTAAGTCTTCCGGAAGAGTACGATACGATTGTAGGTGAGCGTGGAATTCTCCTTTCCGGTGGGGAGAGGCAGAGAATCTCCATCGCCAGGGCATTTCTTAAAAATGCATCGCTGCTTTTGCTGGACGAGCCAACTTCAGCAGTCGATGTGGGAACAGAACAATTCATTCAGGAAGCCATTGACCAGCTGGTGGAAAACAGAACCTGTATTGTGATTGCCCATAGATTATCAACAGTTTGTAACATGGACGAAATCATGGTATTAAAGGACGGAATAATCGTTGAAAAAGGAAGCCATGAGGAATTGCTGAAAAAGCAGGGTGTATATGCGGGAATGTATGGAAAGGAACAGAAAGGGGGAATGGAGGAATGAAAACGTGGAAACTATTTGTAAAAACAATGGGTATCATGGGAAAACGCTGTGTTATTTACCTGACTGGTATCTTTTTCATGAGTACCGGATGGGCGATGTTTAGCGTCATGGCTTCCCTTCTCATGAAAAACGTGGTAGATGCGGCGCAGACCGGAGATACCAGCAGGATGCTTTTTATGATCATCACAAATGTGGCAGGCGGTATTATTATTCTATTGGTTTATCGTCTTGCGGCAATTGTTTATAATGTGGAAGCCAAAAGAGCATATGGAACGCTTTGCAGTCAGTTGTTTTATCATGAGGTACGGCTTCCGTATGAATATTATGAAACGCATCACAGCGGGGACTTCATGTCAAAACTTTCTTATGATTTGGAAAAGATGGGAAGTATATATGGTTCCCGCCTTAGAAGAACTACGGCACCGCTTTTGCAGGTAGTGGTTTATCTGGTGCCCATGCTGGTGTTAGGCTGGCAGATTACATTGTGTCTTGTCGGTGTGAATCTGGTCATGTTACTGGTTAATACGCTTTTTGTGAATCCCATAAAGACGGTAACGAAGAGAATGTCTGTGGCAAATGGCAAAATGACAGAGAAACTATCAAATCTCCTTCAGGGCATGGAACAGGCGCGGATGAATACGGCAGGAAGGCAGACTGTGGAAGAGTTTGCGGAGGAAAATGAGAATTATGTTAAAGAAAGCAGGGGAAAGATTTTCTTTACTGCATGTCTGGAAGGGTTTAATACGGGATTTGATTTATTATGTGCGCTGACGTTTCTTATGATTGGAATTTATTTTGTCCAGAAAGGCTATACCACATTAGGCGCATTAACCGCCATTTATTCCTTATATGGAAGCTTTTCCTATCAGTTTTTGCAGCTGGGACGATATCTTCCGGAGTTGATTGGATGTCTTACCAATGCACAGAATATTTTTGAATTCATGGAAGAGAAAAAGGAGCCGAAAAGCTGGTATCCGGAAAGGAATGAGAATCCTGTCCTGAAAAGTGATGAAAAATATATTGACGTATCACACATCCGTTTTTCTTACAGGGAGGATAAGGAATTGTTAAAGGATTACTCCCTGTATTCCCATAAGGGTGAGACCATTGCCATCACGGGACCGTCAGGCTGTGGAAAGTCAACCTTATCCAAACTCTTACTGGGACTTTATCCGATTCAGGGTGGTGATATCCGGATTGGCGGAAAATCCTATTATGAT
>CAMEUH010000085.1 GCA_945938055.1 uncultured Eubacteriaceae bacterium
TTTTTCGAAGAGTCTCTCCTTATGCCATGATAATAAAAAAGACTTCTATCATGGCACCAGCCATAATAAAAGTCTTGCAATTTACATAAGCCGCGGATTAGTAATCTCTACTAATCGTATTGACGCAGGCATAAACGATAACGTCTACTCGCTTGCTACTCCCTTTTATTAATGTAAGGTCATCATAACATACGTTCGTTATCTTGTCAAGTATTTAACAAATATTTAATAATTTTTACGAAATCTTAGCACCACACTTCGGACAAAAGGAGGCATCCTTTTCGATGCTTTCTCCACATGCAGCGCAGGTCTTTGTTCCCTGAATCTCATCAATCTGCTCCTTCAGAGTAACGATTCCCGCCTGTGCCGCCAGAATGGAAGCAATCTCCTCTGCATAGACATCGCCTTCATAGTCCTGATGTTCCTTAAAATATTTCTCACCTATTGTCTGATAAAGTGTCTGAATCTTACTTTCCTCTGTACGAATCTTATTCTTAAGAGATACGACTGCAGAAACTTCCTTCGCCTTCTTGGAAACCTCTGTTCCTGCTACTGCTATTTTCTCACCCATTTTTTCAAAAAAGTCCATTTGCAAACCTCCTGACAAGTTGATATTTTATATCTCTATTGTAAAGAATTCCATATAAAAAATCAAATTAATTTCTGATTAAAAACAGATTAAATTGTAATTTTTTCAAAATCTTCTGCCGGATGCTTGCAAAGTGGGCAGACATAATCTGCCGGAAGCTCATCCCCTTCATAAATAAAACCGCACACTGTACAGCGCCATGCCGTCTTTCCCTCTGCCTTTGCTTCTACTGGCTGTGGCTTTGGCTTAATATGATTCTGGTAATAGGTATATGTTGCCGAAGGAACATTACTTAAAACTTCCATGTCTGTAACGGCAGCGATAAAAAGTGTATGCGTGCCAAGGTCAATGGTCTGTTCCACCCACGCTGAAATAAATCCGTTGGTTCCCTTTGTCACATAATTTACATTATTGTAGCCACGCTTGCAATCCGTAAAGCCTGCAAATTTGTCCACATCACGTCCTGACTGAAAACCAAACCGCTTAAATAATTCAAAATCAGCATCTTCACTAATAACCGAAACCGTAAATTTCTTCGTACGAAGAATCATGTCATGGGTTGCATTCGCCTTGTTTACCGCAATGCTGATACGGTTTGGATTGGATGTTACCTGAATTGCGGTGTTGATAATACATCCATTATCCTTCCCGTCCTCACTTGCCGTCAGCACAAATAATCCATAGCTTAACTTATACATTGTCTTATTATCCATATTTCTCAGCCTCTCTTTTCCTGTATAATATATTTATTTGCATTTATAAATAAACCATTCTTTACAGGAATTATACCACAGAATCGGATAATAAATCAATAATAATTCCTATTTTAATTCTGACTGCCTATATATTCTTCCGGATTGACTGCCTCTCCGTTCACACGAACTTCCCAATGGAGATGTGTACCGGTAGAATTTCCGCTATTTCCCATAATGCCAAGTACCGTTCCTTCAGACAGCTTATCTCCTTCTGCTACCGCAATGCTTTCCAGATGATGATATTCACTTGTCACTCCGTTTCCATGATCCATTACAACATAATTTCCTTTTTCCCTGACATATCCTGTCAAAAGCACGGTTCCATCCATTGGCAGGTATATATTAAGATCGTCAGAAGTATAGTCAATTCCCTCATGAAAAATACCCCAGCGTTCGCCATATACCGAAGTTATTTCTCCTCCCTTAACCGGAAGACCTCCCGTCGATCCGGTTGCGCCTGAAGATGGTGCCTCTACAGTCTTTAGATTTTGAAGAAATTCTTCCGCTTCTGCACGATAATGCACACCATTAATAGATATTTCCGTAGCGCTGATGATATTTAGTTCATCAAACTGCTTTTCCGCCTCGCTTTTCACCTCCATCTTGGCAACAATATCGTTCCCGGTATCATAAAAAAAAGTAATACTGTATAATGGAGTATCTTCTCCATACACATTTGGTCCCTGTCCCGCATGAAAACTGTCTTTTTCCCCTGGTATTTCCTCATAAATCCGAAGTAAGTCAAAGAGTTCTGCTTCCGGTGTGGAAACATCACTTCTCGTATAACCTATCTTTCCGTTATGAATCTGAATTTTTCCTATTTTTTCTGCCGTAATAAACTCCGTTATTCTTTTTGCTTCCTGCTCTGTTGCCTCAATATCTGCGATTGTATTCTCCTGTGTGTCCATCGTGTTCTGTAACTCTGTCATTTCCTCTGTCACCGGTTCCACGCTGTTCATTTCGCTTGCCGGTGTTCCTTTACCCCTTCCGGCAAACATCACCAGATTTACTGCTACAAATACCAGTACTGCCGCAGCCACAACAACCACACCGCCAAATTTTCCTGACCAGAAATTCATTTGATTTCCCTTCATGTTACCCTCCTTCATCGTACCATCCAATACGTCACTTAGTATCTCTTCTTTTCTTTTTTCATTCAGAACAACACCCTCAAATGCATTCCGAATCCGATTTCTCATTAAAACTCACCTAACCTTTCCTTCAACAATTTCCTTCCCTTTGCAAGGTAACCCCTTATGGTGCCATCACCTTTTTTCAGCATTTTCCCAATTTCTGCCGAAGAATATCCTTCATAATAGTGAAGGTAAATGGACACCCTGATGTTTGTAGGAAGCTTCAGTATCTCCTCTAGCAGCTCCCGGTCATCATCACTTCCGCCAATTTCATCGAAAATGTCATCGGAAATATTATCATCATAAGAAACCGTCGTCTTATGCCAGAAGGACTTTAAGAAATCTTTACAGGTATTTCCTGCGGTCACAATCAGCCATGCCTTCTCATGCTCTACACTATCAAATTCTTTTTCCGTACGCATCAGCTTTACAAATGTATTCTGCAGTGCATCCTGTGCATCCGCTCCGTTTTTCAGATACGAATAACACAACCTGTAAATATTATCTGCATGCCTTTCATATATTTCCCTGACCATATGTTGATTCACCAAACCACCTCCTGTTAAGAATACGATTACTAATCAAAAAATGTTGAACCAGATCAATAAAAAAAGGTCCTCTGCTTTTTTGCAGTTGAACCCTTTTTCAAATGTCTGAATTTTCCAAAGTCGTCCACACATCCGTTACATCTGATGCCGAACCACTGAATATTCGTCATAAAGCTGGAAATAATGGCAGTTATCATTGCTTCCGGTCAGGAAACGCATCATGTCATCCTCATCCAGATTCATGTCACAAAAATAACATTCTTCCTCTTCATCATAAGCATAATGACCACACAAATCACAATTCGTCTTACAGTTTGTCTTGCCTGCCATTTTCTTCCTCCTTCATAGATGAATTTTTCGCTTATCTCTGAACTTCATTTCCTGCAGCACCAAATGCAAGCTTCATGACCTCATCCACCGTCACAAGATTATAATCTCCGCTTACCGTATGCTTTAAACAGCTTGCTGCATTGGCAAATTCAACCATCTTCTGTGGCTCAAAATGATGAATCATGCCATAAATGATGCCCGCACAGTAAGCATCACCCGCACCAATGTAATCCAGGATATGCATAAAGTATTCCTTACTGTAATAAGCCTGTCCGCCTGTATAAATCATGGACTGTAGCTTAAACGTGGTAATGGAAGTTTCCGTACGCCATACAGATGCCACCATTTGAAAATCAAAACGTTTTGTCAGCTCTTTTGCAATATAGGCATTCTTCTCTTCAGTAGTGTTATCCGCATTCATTCCAAATATTCCCACAGCATCATCTTCGTTTGCAATACAAATATCCACATAAGGACAAATCCGTGACATTACTTCATTTGCCTTCTCACTGCTCCAAAGCTTACTGCGGTAATTTAAATCACAGCTTATGGTAAGTCCCTTCTCCTTCGCCTTCTGACATGCTTCGAGGGTAATTTCTGCCATGTTGTCACTTAATGCCGGTGTAATTCCGGAAAAATGAAACCACGTTGCACCTTCCAGAATCTGGTCCCAGTCGAAATCAGACGGCTGAGCCTGTGCAATGGCAGAACCCTTCCGATTATAAATTACATTGGTAGGACGCTGGCTGGTCTTCTTCTCCAGAAAATAAATTCCAATCTGCTCGCCGCCACGCACAATCATGCTGGTATCCACACCATACTCACGCAGGGAATTGACTGCACTCTGTCCAATGGCGTGTGCCGGAAGCTTTGTCACATAGCTGGTATCCACATCAAAACTTGCCAGTGAAACGGCCGTATTCGCTTCTCCGCCACCATAAACTGCCTCGAAATTGTGACACTGTATAAAACGTTCATTATTGTCGGGTGAGAGTCTTAAAAGGATTTCACCTAATGTAATTACTTTATCTTTCATTTCTGTACCTCTTTTTCATTCATAAACTCACACTATTGTATCACATTTCTACAAAAAATCCAGATATTCTTTTACAGCAAAATGATTTTCTAATACACATTCACACAAATTCCTGATTTCTTCCTCCGGCTCTGCCATGTCCGGCACCATGATAGGATGCATGCCTGCCGCATGCGCCGAACGGATTCCGTTAAAAGAATCCTCAATGGCATATGCCTCTTTGGGTGTAACCTTAAGACACTCGCAGGCCTTAAGATAAATATCCGGCTCCGGTTTACTGTTCTCTACCATGTCTCCGGCAATGATAACGTCAAAATATGAGAAAAGACCGCCGTCCCTTAATTCTGCCTCCACAATTTCACGCCTGGTGGACGATGCCACGGCAAGCTTCATCTTCCTTTCTTTCAGAAAAATCAGCAGTTCTTCAATTCCCGGCTTTTTCTCAAGTTTACCTCCCGCTGCCTTTTCATGAAACAAATCCGACATTTCCTTCTTATATTCATCATACGGAAAATCTTTTCCATATTTATTCTGAAAATATTCTTTTGTGGCAGTACGATTTAGCCCAAGGCAATCCCTGCAGGACTTCTCAATATCGGAAACATTATATTTATCTGCCACTACCTGCCAGCATTTTAAGACAAGCTTCTCAGAATCAAAAATAATTCCATCCATGTCAAAAACAACTGCCTGTATGTTCATTTGGGTATCACTCCCTGTCATTTTAATAATTCAATCAGATAATGTTCATCCTTTTTATGTGTTTTATGCAAAACACTATATTGCTGAATTGCCTGTACCAGTTTATCTATATCTTGATAATACTTCTCATAAAACAGGCTACTGTTATCGTATCTCATCCGATTGCACTTAATATACATCTTTGCAAACTTTTTTGGTGTTATTTTACTCTTTTGTTTGATATATTCATTATATTTTTCCTCACTGATTATTAATAGAATTTCCAATTCTGGTAATGTACAATATTTTTCTTCACGAATTACTCTTTTTTTAATCTGCTTTGGAATTCTAAGTTCATCTGTCATTTTATCCCCAATTCGATAGATAATAACATCTTCTGTATATATATTCATCATACCCAGAATCTGAGGGGATTTATCCAATTGTCTGGCCTGATAAGGAACTAATCCCAGTAGCTCATTTGGGGTTATTATTAATTTATCATGACCCAGTAATAAATTTAATACCGTTAATTCATTTTTACCCTCACACATTAGTATATATTTCACTTCATTAACAACTCCTTCAAATTCATAAGTGCTTCATAATCTACCCCAGTTCCAAATGCATTTTCATAAAATTTTTTGCTTTTAGACAATTCCGACCTCAAGCCATATTTTTCATACATATTTTCAGCAATAACCTTATCTTGTGATTTTGTAATCCAAATATTATCACTGCGATTAAACATATCCAAAATCTCACAGTAATGTGTCGTAAATACTAATGAAGCATTATGCTTATTGACACTTTTATCCTTATAAAGACAAAGCAGATTATTTACAAGTGACTTATGGAAATGATTTTCTATTTCATCAATTAATAGGTCAAATCCATATTTCAAAGAAGCATATGCCGTAAGATATAAGGATAAACCTTTAATAGTTCCACTTGACAATATTCCTTCCAATTCTTTTTCCGTCAATTCCTTTTTCTGTCCTTGATAAATTAACAGATACTTATTTTCATCCAGTTGAATTAAATCATCTACTTTATCATCAAAGATCTTTAAAATACTTTTAATGACCTCATCCGAAAAATGAAGCTTTTTAATCATGGAAAATCCTTTAGTAATACCACTATCCTTATCTTCCTGAACTCCATAATATATTTCTCTTACCTTCATTGTTTTTAGGACAAAAAATACAATTGATATATCTTCCGGGAGTTCACCATCTATTACTAGTCTTTCCCAGCCTTTCTCACTAAAAATTTCTTTTGTCTTTGACTTAAAATACTTCTTTCGAAACAAATATTGTTCCGTAAAAATACTTTTCTTTTCATCTGCTGCACTCTTTCTTAATTTCGTACTATAATAATAAACATATCCCTCTTCATAAAAATACATTTCCAGCTTTACACCATCAAATTCAAAATCCAAGTATTCCAAACGAAACTTACTTAAAATATCATAACAGCAATCTAGTAATTCTATTGCAGAGGTCTTTCCTGAAGCATTCTTCCCAATAACAGCCATGGTACTGAACACATACAACTGATCTGCTATTTCTAAAAGTTCGTATTCCTTGTCTTCTTCCGTTTTCTTGGACCTTGCAAGAAAATCTATTGAAAAATGTTCTGTACAATTTTTATATCCACTTGCGATTACCTTTAATAATTTCATTATTAATGCACCTCCACAAATATATTTTATCATAATAATTAATTTAAAACAATATTTTTGTTTATCTTCACATCTTATTTTCTTATAAAAAAAGCATATCACAAATGATATGCTAAAAAACACATTGTTTTATTCTAATAAAAAGCGAAAATCCAATTCTCCTATACTTCAAACCCTATCATCAATCCACCCTTTTCCGCATAAAAACTGCAAAGCCCTGTTGTCTTTTCAATACGGACATTGGCATTTGGATATTCCTTTCTTATCGCCTCTTTTAACAAATTGGCACCATTTTCGTTGCAACAATGGTCAATCACTACCGTACCACCGGAATACCGTTGTTCCTTCATACAGGAAAGAATGGACGCAATTGCCTTCTTCTCGCCACGGCTTTTATAAACCGGATGAAGCTGCCCTTCTGCACTCACATTTCCAACCATACGGATTCCCATGATATTGGCAATCGCCGCAACAGCATGACTTACGCGGCCATTATTTGCGAGATTTTTTAATGATTCCAGACTAAATACCAGGGAAGTATGCTTTTCCTTGTGTTCTGTGATTTCTCGGCAAATGGTTTCATAATCCTTGCCGGAAAGCACCAGTTCCTTAAGCTTTTCCACAAGGAGTTTCATTTCCGGTCCTGCCGAATAAGAATCCAGAACAAAAACCTTCCTTCCGGGATATTCTTCCTCATACTGCTGCTTTGCTGTCATTGCGGAATTGTAGCTTCCGGAAAGCGTACTGATAATCGTTACACAATAGACCTCCTCAGCATCACCAAATGCCTTCAGCCAGTCACCCACTCCGGGACACGCTGTGCTGGAACGTCCTTTATAAGAATATAATTCTTCCACCATTTTGTCTACATCCAGTCCGCTATCATCCACATATTCCTTCTCATCGGTGATAATGCTAAGCGGAACAGATGTAAAATCTACTCCATCCAATGTTCGCATGTTTGATGCGGAATCTGATATGATTTTCTTATTCATGATATTCTCCAATCTTCTTTTTTATCATTTTGTATGTAGTTTTTAAAACCACTTGTTACGGTTTTAAATATATCATCATATATAATAGAAGTCAAGGAGAATCCATCTATTTGTCCATTATCAAAATATCTGAGTAAACACCGTTTCATTTATCCATTATATGAGTAAACTTCAAACTGCATCTTATCTCCAACTATTGCAGCATCAAGTTCTGTCACTCTCCCCTTTGCCCAATGATTAATACTCCTCTGATCCATCCAATTCATTCTCTTTCGTTCATTTTCATATATCACTGCGAAATAAAATTGAGCATTTACCTTTCCATCTTGAATGTATCGCTTAAATTTCTTAATATCGTCCATAACCCATTGTGTTGTTGCTTCATCATTATTTCTGGTGTTTACATACTTTAATTCAAATATTGCAACAACCTCTTTTACCCTGTCCTTCAAATAATAGCTCTCTGATTCCGTGTCCATCTGCACAATTGCCAAATCAGCCCTATATTTTAATTCAGGAAAATAAAACTCTGGATATATCCGTAAGTTGTTATCTCGTAATACATCTTCCAGTTTAGAACGTATATGAAAGTATAGGCTGTTTTTCAGACTATCCTCTTTTAATAGGTAGTCTTCATCATAATCCTTCTTTATTTCATTTACCCAAATTTCCTTGATTGTTTTATCAATCAATTTTACTATAAATTCATCCAGCAACGCCTACATCTCCCCTATTCCTAAATTTGCTGACTTTTGGCAAATCGTTTTTAACCGGTCATCCCACCTTGTGTGCTACGTGGCAAAATTTAAGGCTACCGCCGACAATTCATGTCAACGATAGCCCTTGAATTTAAAGCATTTTTTAGAATTTACCAGCCTTAGCAGCTTCCTCAATAGAAACAGCTACAGATACTGTCATACCAACCATAGGGTTGTTACCTGCACCGATAAGACCCATCATTTCAACATGGGCAGGAACAGAAGAAGAACCTGCAAACTGTGCATCAGAATGCATACGTCCCATGGTATCTGTCATACCGTAGGAAGCAGGACCTGCTGCCATGTTATCCGGATGAAGGGTACGTCCTGTACCACCGCCGGATGCAACAGAGAAATACTTCTTACCCTGCTCGATACATTCCTTCTTGTAAGTACCTGCAACCGGATGCTGGAATCTTGTTGGGTTAGTTGAGTTACCGGTAATGGAAACATCAACCTTTTCCTTATGCATGATTGCAACACCTTCTGTTACATCATTTGCACCGTAGCACTTAACGGATGCACGAGGGCCATTAGAATATGCCTTCTGGAAAATTTCCTTAACTTCGCCTGTCTTATAGTCCATTTCAGTTTCCACATATGTGAAACCATTAATTCTTGAAATAATCTGGGCTGCGTCCTTACCAAGACCGTTTAAGATAACACGGAGTGGTTTCTGACGAACCTTGTTAGCCTTTAATGCAATACCGATAGCACCTTCTGCTGCTGCAAAAGATTCATGTCCGGCAAGGAAACAGAAACAATCTGTTTCTTCTTCCAGTAACATCTTACCAAGGTTACCATGACCAAGACCAACTTTTCTCTGGTCTGCAACAGAACCCGGAATACAGAATGCCTGTAAACCTTCGCCGATTGCTGCTGCTGCCTCAGAAGCCTTTCTGCAGTTCTTCTTGATTGCGATTGCTGCACCTACGGTATAAGCCCAGCATGCATTTTCAAAACAAATTGGCTGGATACTCTTAATCATGTCATACACGTTAAGACCTGCATCCTTTGTAATCTTTTCTGCTTCTTCCAAAGAAGCAATGCCATAACTATTTAAAACAGAATTAATCTTGTCAATTCTTC
>CAMEUH010000086.1 GCA_945938055.1 uncultured Eubacteriaceae bacterium
TTCGTGCCAAGCTGACTCAGCTGCAGAAGGATCTTGCTTCCAGGGAAAATGTGGAAATTACGTATGAAAGCTTTCGTACGGTCATAGCAGACGCAGATGAGGTTAAGCTTTCCCTGGCAATTACCAATCTGGTTGAAAATGCCATCAAGTACAATAAAAAAGATGGATGGATTAAGGTTTCCCTGAATGCAGACATAAAATATTTCTATATTCAGGTGGAAGATTCCGGAATCGGTATTCCGAAAGAACAGCAGGATAAAGTTTTTGAGCGTTTTTACAGGGTGGATAAGACACGGTCAAGAGAAACCGGTGGAACAGGTCTTGGTCTTTCCATTACAAGAGATACGGTAAGAATGCATAATGGTTCCATTAAGCTGGAAAGTAAGGAAAATGAAGGCAGTAAATTTTTAATCCGGATACCGCTTAGTTATTCGGGAAATGTAGAATGAGGTTGCATATGAAGAATAAGAATAGATTTTTTGGGGTTCTTCTTATCTTGGGAATCTGCTTTAGGGTGGCTGCCTGTACCCAGGAAGAAAAGCAGGAAGAGGAAAAAAGTGGAGACAGTTATACCATTTATTTTCTGGAGGATAATACGTTTCATACACGGGAGTATCTTTCTGATACGGAGGATAGTTCAGAACTTGCATTGGAACTGCTTTCGCAGATGGGGCTGGTTAACATGAGCGAGATACAGAATGACAATGTTTTTGTGAATACGCTGAATGTGTCCAATGGTGTGGCGTATGTCTATTTTAACAGTGCGTATTCAAAAATGGATAATGTTTATGAAGTCTTGTTCCGTGCATCTGTGGTAAAGACGCTGTCACAGCTTCGTGAGGTTAACTATGTATATTTTTATACCAATAATAAGCCTCTTGCCTATGAAAATGGCCAGGTAGTAGGGCTGATGGCAGAAAGTGATTTTATTGCAGATTCGGATAGTGAATTACAGAATCTTGCATGGTCAACGGTTACTCTTTACTTTGCATCAGCAGAAGGAACAGGACTTGTCAGAAAGAATATTGATGTGGCATATGCCAAAACGGTTTCTCTGGAAAAGGTAATTGTTGAGCAGCTGATACAGGGACCGGATGATGAGGACTCTCTGGCAGTGATTCCTTCCCAGGTAAAAGTTCTTGGAACCACGGTACGAAACGGTATCTGTTATGTGAATCTGGATTCTTCTTTTGCAGAGGAAAAGCTTGGAATTCCATTTGAATTGACCATATATTCTGTGGTAAATTCCTTGTGTGAGCTTAATTACATTAATAAAGTCCAGTTTCAGATTAATGGGGAAAGCCATACGGAGGTGAATGGCATCTCATTTGACCAGTATTTTGAAAGAAATCTGGATCTGGTTGAGGAGGGGATTTAAATAAAAAGACCGTTAATTGGAATTCTTGCCATGGTGCTGCTGGGAGTGCTTCTTGGCAGCGGGGCAGGAAGAGGATGGCTTTTGGCAGTATTTCTTAGCCTGAGTCTGATGATTCTATGTCTGATTTATCATAAAAAAGTCTGGAAATGGTATCTTTTATTTCCATGTTTCATGGCAGTTGCCTTTTTTCGAATGGAATGGGCAAATGAGCCGTCTGCCCTTGGGGAGAATCTTTCATGTGAGATAGTGGGAAAAGTAAATAAAGTGGTGGAAAAGGATGAATACCGTCAGATTTATCTGTATCAGCCGCAGGTTCTTGTGTCGGATGAGGACTTGTCAGGTACCAGGCAGAACATGACCATAAAAGGAATTCTGGTACAGGATAAAAATACTGCACAGGAGCTGATTCCGGGGGATGTTATTTTCTGTAAAGGTGTTTTGTGTGATTTTGAGAAAGCGAGAAATCCCGGAAATTTTGATTCTTATGAGTATTATCAGACCTTAAACATTGATAAGTATGTCTGGACAGAGCAGGTGGAAATTTGGAAAAAGAACGAGAATTTATGGATAAGAGGGATTTTTGCTTTTAAGAAAATGTTAAAAGATTCTTATCGGAAAATTGGAACAGGGGCGGATGCAGGAATCTATGCATCAATTGTTCTGGGTGATAAGTCCATGCTGGATGCAGATATCAGAATGCTTTATCAGATAAACGGAATTGCACATATTTTGGCAATTTCCGGACTGCATGTGTCAATTCTTGGAATGGGACTTTATCAAACGCTTCGAAAGTGCTGTGTACCATTTTTGCCCTGCTTTCTGATTTGTTCTCTTCTAATCGTTTCCTATGGTATCATGACCGGAAACAGTATCTCTTCCATCCGCGCTATTTCCATGTTTTTGCTGGCTGTATTTGCAAATGTACTGGGCAGAACCTATGATATTTTAAGTGCACTTGCTTTTTCGGCTTCCTTATTAATCTTAATTTTTCCTAAAATAATTTATAATAGCGGATTCTGGTTATCATTTCTTGCCGTTGCCGGAATTGTAGTGATTAAGCCGGTCATTGATTACGTGTTTTGGAATGAATGCCAGGTACGGAAGAAAAAGATCACTTTGCGGATTCGAAGCCCGTTGCTTTCGTCATTGTCGGCAAGCCGTTCGGTGAGTATTGCAACATTACCGGTGCTCCTTGTTTCTTACTACGAAGTTCCCCTGTATGCAGTTTTCTTAAATCTTTTTGTGCTCCCACTCATGGGACTTCTTATGATGAGTGCAGTGTGCGGAGGTATAGTGGGCATTTTCTTTTTGATTCCGGGGGTGTTCTTTGCAGGAGCCGGACATTACATTTTACAGTTTTATGAAATAATCTGCCATTTTTTTCTGAATCTTCCCAATGCAGTGCTGATTCTTGGAAAGCCGCATCTTTTACAGATTCTTTTCTATTATCTGTCTCTGGCAGCAGCCTGTGTGTTTGCACAAAAATCCAGAAAAAAAGTATTGTTTCTGACTGTACTGGCACTGTTTCTTCTTATGCTCCGGTTTCCGAAGGATTGTCAGATCAGGATGCTGGATGTGGGACAGGGAGACGGGATTCATGTATCTTCCGATGGATGGAATCTGTTTGTGGATGGAGGAAGCAGCAGTGAAAAAAAGGTGGGAACCTACCGGATCATTCCTTATCTAAAATCACAGGGGATTCGAAAGATTGACTTTTGGGTCATGACGCATGCAGATGCGGATCACATCAACGGAATGACGGAGGTATTTCTTGATGGTCAGATCAAAATAGGATGTCTGGTGATGCCGACCATCAAAGAAAAATCGAATCAATATCTTGAGGTGGAGGAGGCAGCACAAAGAGCGAAAATTCCCATTTATTATATTCAGGCCGGAAAGGAATTTACCTGTGGCAAAGTGAAAGTGAGCTGCCTGCACCCGGCTGGGGATTATGAATTTCATTCTGAAAATGATTCTTCTACCGTATTAAAACTTTCTTATGGGGAAATGGATATGCTTCTGACAGGAGATATCGAGGAAACAGGAGAACAGTCCATGCTTTCCCGTGAGGTATTGTCCGATGTGGAAATTCTGAAGGTTTCCCATCATGGTTCCCGATACTCTACCGGTCCGGATTTTCTGTCTGCGGTAAAACCTGAGATTGCCCTGATTTCCTGTGCACAAAAAAATTCCTACGGACATCCGCATAAAGAATTGCTGGAACGTCTGGAAGAGGTGGGGACAAAGGTGTTTCGGACAGACGAATCAGGGGCGATTGAAATAAAGATTGAGGGAGACGAAATGGTCGTATCAGGATATATGAGTCAAAAATAAGAATTTCATTGTTGGCATGATGATTGCGGGGCATAGAAAGCAGAAAATAGGAAAAAAGCCCCGCAGGTGAGTAAGAGGCGGGGCATAGGAAGCCCCAAATAGGGAAAAAGCCCCGCGGGTGAGTGAGAGGCGGGGCATAGGAAGCTGTAAATAGGAAAAAAGCCCCGCGAGCGAGTAAGAAGCGGGGCATAGGAACTTGAAAATGGGAAAAAAGCCCCGCGAGCGAGTAAGAAGCGGGGTATAGAAAGCCCAAAATAGTAAAAACGCCCCGTGTATGCAAATATGCCTAAGCGGAGCTAAAAAAGAAAAGAGGTTTATGATGGATATAAATTGCAATGCTATAAAAAGGAAAAAAGAACGAATCGTCAAAGAACTAGAAGGAGTCAATAGTTTGGAGAAAAAGTTTCCCCAAGGAGAGCTGCTGTGTTCTAAAAATGGCAGCCGCTATAAATGGTATTTGAAAGACCAACAGGGGATTTCTTATCTGCCTAAAAGCAATAGAAAAATAGCAGAAACATTGGCACTAAAAAAGTACTATGCATACAAGAAACAAGAATTGGTAAGTAATCTTTCGGCATGCGATGCATATTTGCAAAAAATGCTGTCAAAGGAGAATAAAACGGAACAACTGCTTTCTCATCCGGAATATGGACGATTACTGGAAAAATATTTTATTCCTAAGCAAGAGGAACTGTGGAAATGGCAGAGTGAGAATTATGAAAGGAGTGACTTGCATAAGGAAAATCTAGTCATAAAGGGTACACAAGGCAAGATGCTTCGTTCTAAGTCTGAAGCAATTATAGATATGATGCTTTATCAAAACAGAATTCCGTTCCACTATGAAGAAAAGCTTGTGTTGGATGGGATAATCATTTATCCTGATTTTGTAATCAGGCATCCTGTAACAGGAAATTATTATTATTGGGAGCATTTTGGAATGATGGATGAGGAAGATTATCTGAATCATGCATGTAGTAAAATTAAGCGGTATTGTCAAAATGGTATTATACCATCTGTTAATTTGATAATGACTTATGAAACCAAAGAGCATCCGTTAAGTGTAGAAAAAGTAGACTTAATCATACATGAGTATTTTGGAGTATAAAGGAATTCAAGTTGATACATTTTGCAAACCGTGATATATTGAATGATAGAAAATGTTATGGTGAATAAGGGATTAACATGAAAATAATAAATGAGAACATTAAAGACGGAAGATTCAAACGGGTTTACCTGATTTGCGGCGAAGAGGATTATCTCAGACGCCAGTATAAGGAAAAGCTGCGGGAAGCCATTACCGGAGGGGATGACATGAATTATTCCTATTTTGAAGGAAAAGGGATTCCGGTGAAAGAGGTCATTGATGTCTGTGAAACACTTCCATTTTTTGCAGAACGAAGGCTGGTGGTTCTGGAAAATTCAGGATTTTTTAAGAATGCCTGTGAGGATGCATTGGTGGAATATATCAAAAATATTCCGGAGTATCTGACCATTCTTTTTGTGGAGACCGAGGTGGACAAGCGAAACCGCTTGTATAAGGCGGTCAGCCAGAATGGGTATGTGAGTGAAATGCAGATTCAGGAAGATTCGGTTCTTAAGAAATGGGTACAGTCCCTTCTTGCAGCGGAAAATAAGAAAATGGACGCAAGGACGCTGCAGACGTTTCTTGAGTATGCGGGAAGTTCCATGGACAATATTAAGGGGGAACTGGAAAAAGTAATCTGTTATGCCTATGGAAGAGAGATTCTGACGGAAGAAGATGTCAAACAGATTTGTACGGTTACGACAGAGAATAAGATTTTTGACATGGTTTCCGCGGTAGCATTAAAGAAACAGAAAGAGGCATTAGCGCTGTATTATGATCTTTTGACGCTGAAGGAACCTCCTATGCGGATTTTATATCTTCTGACAAGACAGTTTAATCTGATTTTACAGGTTAAGGAGTTAGAGGAAGAAGGATATGGCAGTGCAACCATGGCAAAGAAAATGGGCGTCCAGAACTTTATTGTAAACAAGTGCCAGAATCAGGCAAAGCTTTTTACAAGGACGAAGCTAAGGCAGGCGCTGGAGGAATGTGCATCCTTTGAGGAAGCAGTTAAGACAGGACGTCTGGATGACAGAATGTGTGTGGAACTTATTATTATAAAATATAGTCAGGGACAGGAGAAGAAAAATGGATAATAAATGGAAAATCATTGCAGTGATTGAGACGGTTCTGATTGCAGTGGTTGTTGTTTTTGCAGTTGGATTTTTGGTGGGCAGGGGAAATAAAAGCGGGAAAGAAGCCAGTGCCCAGGAAGCGCAGACAACCCAGACAACCGATAATGATTCGGCAAAGCAGGAAAACAGTACGGAACAGGAAGCGTCAAAGCAGCAGGAGACGGAGACGAGTACTGAAAAGAGTACCACAAAAGAGGCTTTTGAAATTGCAGCATCAAATGATGGATTGAAGCTTTCCTTTGAACTGGTACAGGGATGGGAGAATGGAGAAGACCATTTCTATAATTATTCGGCAGTTGTGGAAAATACCGGTAAGGAGCCTGTTTCTGAATGGGCGGCAAAGGTTCCGGTAGGAGAAGATTTTAAACTGGATTCCTTCTGGAATGCAGAATGTGAAGTGATTGATGGATATCTCTGCATTACACCGGTGGAGTTTAACAAGGCTTTGGAACCAGGAGCAAAGATTGACAGCGTTGGCTTTATTTTCAGCTGTAAGAAAGAGGCATCCTTTGAAGGGGCAGTAATCGGGCAGAAACAGGAAACGAACAGCACCGGGGACCAGAATGACGCAAAGAATCAGGAGTCAGGAAAGACACAGTCAGGAGGGACGGCAATGACAACGTATCAGGGAAAACTATCCGTGAACGGAACGAATCTTGTGGATCAGAACAACAATATTGTACAGCTTCGTGGTATCAGTACGCATGGAATTGCGTGGTATCCGGACTATGTGAATTACGATTCCTTTAAGACTTTAAGGGATGAATTTGGAGCCAATGTGATTCGTCTTGCCATGTATACCGGAGAAAATGGAGGCTACTGTACCGGAGGCAATCAACAGGAATTAAAGAAGCTGGTTGAAAATGGTGTGAAATATGCAACGGATTTATCTATGTATGTGATTATTGACTGGCACATTTTAAGTGATAACAATCCAAATACCAATAAAGATGCTGCAAAGGCTTTTTTTGAAGAAATGTCAAAGAAATATGCGGATTATGATAATGTGCTTTACGAAATCTGCAATGAGCCGAATGGTGGAACCAGCTGGGCAGATGTGAAAAAATATGCAGAAGAAATCATTCCGGTAATCCGCAAAAACGATAAGGACGGAATTATTCTGGTGGGAACGCCGACATGGTCCCAGGATGTGGACAAGGCACTGGCAGACCCAATTACCGGCTATGATAATATTATGTATGTACTTCATTTTTATGCAGCAACCCACAAGGATGACCTTCGCAATAAGATGACCAAGGCAATTGACGGAGGACTTCCGGTTTTTATTAGTGAGTTTAGTATCTGTGATGCATCCGGAAATGGTGGAATTGATTATGATTCTGCCAAGAAGTGGCTTGATGTCATCAATCAGTATCATATCAGTTATGTGGGATGGAATCTGAGTAATAAAAATGAAAGTTCTGCGATTTTAAAGCCGTCCTGCACGAAAACAAGCGGATATACCATGGATGATTTGTCTGATACGGGAAAGTGGCTGGTGGAAAGCTTCCGGTAGTAATGAAAGAAAAAATAATAGAAATAAAAAAACGATACAGGGTGATGTATCGTTTTTTATTTTAGAAATATTCTTAAAATTAAGCCATGGCGTTAACAGCTTTTGTTAAGCGGGATACTTTTCTGGCAGCTGTATTCTTGTGGAAAACACCTTTGTTAGCGGCCTTGGAAATCTCGCTGATAGCAACTGTTAAAGCTTCGTTAGCAGCAGCCTTATCGTTCTGTGCAACAGCAAGCTCTACTTTCTTAACATAAGTTTTAACCTTAGACTTAATTGCCTTATTCTTAGCAGTTTTAATCTCAGTTACTAAAATTCTCTTCTTAGCAGATTTAATGTTAGCCAATCCGGACACCTCCATTATATAAATATTAATAAAAATTCATCTAGATGTTTTTCATTAAAGCCGGACACGGACGTTCTAATGTAAACATACTATTGTATTTTAGTGCAAGGAAATAAATCTGTCAATACATATTTGTTGGAAATTTGTAAATAATTTTCTTAAAGGAGGTTTGAGAAGGATGAAGGAGAAATTTCGGGTCAGGACAGACCTTGCATTAGAAGAAAGAGAGGAGATTGAATTAGAAGATAGCGAACTAAAAGGCGTTATTGTGGAAGAGAAGAAAAATGAGCAGGAAAATATCCGGGTGATTAAACTGACAATTACGAATGAACATGGAGCAAGACTTCTTCATAAACCGGTGGGAACGTATCTTACGCTGGAGGCTCCGGAAATGGCAGAATCCAGTGAGGAGTATCATAGAGAAATTTCCTGTGTGCTGGCAGAATATCTGAAGGATTTGATTCAACCGTACTGGAGAGAGGATGGAATTTCCATATTGGTAGTAGGATTGGGAAACCGGGAGGTAACGCCGGATGCCCTGGGACCGAATGTGGTGAATAATATTGCCATTCAGCGGGAAAATGAAGTGGATAGCCAGAAAATCAGCATCAGTGGAATCGTACCGGGAGTTATGGCACAGACCGGAATGGAGACGGCAGTTATCATAAAGGGCGTGGTAAGAGAAACGAAGCCGGATGTTGTAATTGCCATCGATGCGCTTGCGGCAAGAAACTCAAAAAGGCTGAATACGACCATTCAGGTAACCGATACGGGAATTCATCCCGGTTCCGGTGTCGGTAACCACCGGAAAGCCATTACAAAGGAAAGTATCGGAACCAATGTGATTGCCATTGGTGTTCCTACGGTGATTGATACGCCTACCATTGTGTATGACACGCTGGACAATTTGTTAAAGGCATTGTCTGTTTCAAAGCATTTTAAAGCCATGTCGGATACATTCCGTAAATTCAATGATGAAGAAAAGTACCAGCTTATTCGGGAAATTATTAATCCGGAGATGTCAGACATGTTTGTAACACCAAAGGATGCAGACGAAACCATAAAGAGAATTGGCTATACCATTTCAGAAGCCATCAATATTGCAACGGACGTGGAAAAAGAATATCTCATGTGACTGCGGAATATATATAGGGTATGTGAAAAAAGGTGGTCACGCAGATTTATGAAAAGAAAAGGAAAATTCTTCGGAAGAACCAGTGCAATTCTGACTGCCGGTGTATTATTCATTGGAATGCGCTTAGAACCGCAAAGAGTTGCAGAAAATCTTTTGAATCAGATAAATATGATTTCCGGTTATGTTATGAAACAGAGTGAAAATAAAACTACCACGCAAAACATTATCAACTGTTATTTGCCGGTAGTAGGATATGTGGAGTCCAATTATGTGGAGACACAGTATCTCCCTGACCCGTCTTATCATTATGAAACACAGGTTGAATACATTGATTTTGAGGAAAAAGATGAGGAAGAAAAAAATAAGACATCCGAAGAGGAAACAGCAGGCACATTAACGCAGGAAGAAACACAGGAAAGCCAAAGTGTCAGTACTGTTCCGGTTCGGTTTCAGAGAGGAGAACTGACGGATTTTAATCGTCTTTTAAATCAATTTTATACAGTAACTTCCATAACAGAACTGAAAGAGGACAAATTTGATGTGAATGCGGCGCTGGATGCAGATATGACCATAAAGGGAGATAATTCAGCACCGCAGATTCTGATTTTTCACACCCACTCACAGGAGGGATTTGTGGATTCCGTGGAAGGAGACAACAATACCACCATTG
>CAMEUH010000087.1 GCA_945938055.1 uncultured Eubacteriaceae bacterium
GCAGAACGCCTAGCAGCGGAACAGGCCGAGGCAGAGAGGCTAGCGGCGGAACAGGCCGAGGCAGAGAGGCTAGCGGCAGAACAGGCGGAAGCAGAACGCCTAGCAGCGGAACAGGCCGAGGCAGAGAGGCTAGCAGCGGAACAGGCCGAGGCAGAGAGGCTAGCGGCAGAGCAGGCGGAAGCAGAGCGCATAGCGGCAGAACAGAAAGCTGAGGAAGAACGTCTTGCAGCGGAGCAAGCGGAAGCAGAACGCCTAGCAGCGGAACAGGCAGTGCAGGAAATAGATATTCCGGATATGGTGATGGAAGAAATAGAACCAGAACTGTCAGAACCAGAACTGTCAGAACCAGAACTGTCAGAACCAGAAGAGTCGGCAGAACCGGAAGAATTTGACATGCCAATGTTTGAGGCTGCACAGAATGACATGGATGCTGTTGCGGAATTGGAGTTTATGGAAACAGCGGTATCGGATGAACAGGAAGAACAGGAAACGATTATTTCGGAATTACCGGAAGAGGAAGAAATAGAAGAAACTGTGACTGGTGCCGAGGAGAATGAATATATTCAGGGACAGCCAATGTATGAGACAATGGCAAGCTTCCTTGCAGATAGTGGAGAGGAAAGTTTTCCGAAGTTTGAAGCGGATGGAGTTTTTGTCAGCTCATTTGGATTTGAGGATGAATTGACAGAGAATCTGAATGAGACAGAAGATGCACAGGGCTTAGGCTCAGATGAATCAAAAGAAGATGAATCCGTAACAGGAGTATTTGAATTTGATATTGAAGACGTACGGAATTTTGACGCAATACTGAATCCGGGAGCTTCAGATGAAGTTCCGAATGATATGGTCGAGCCGGAAGAAATTGATTTGGGCTTTGACATGGGAGAAGAGTTTGATTTTGGTCAGGCGCAGTCTTTAACGGATTTCTATAATACGGAAGATGATTCTGAATTTGTGCCGGATGTTCTGGAAGAAGTGGAAGAAGAGGATATAGAAGAGAGAACATCGGAGGAAATTCAACTGCAGACAGAGGAATTTGTTGCAGAAGAAGCAGTTTTAGCGGAACCGGTTATGGAAGAAGCAGTTCCGGAAGAATTCCAGGTAGAAGAATTTACGGTAACGGAACCTGTCATGGAAGAATTTGTTGCAGAAGAAGCGGATGAAGAAGCTACAGAAGTAATTCTGGAAGAGCCAATCAAAGAAGAGGCTTCTGACGAAGAATTCTTTATGGAGGAAGTGACACCAATAGAAGAACCGGCAGAGGAAATTATTGAGCCGGATGGACAGGATGAAGAAAGTGATTTGTATCAGTATGATGAAGTAACGGTAAAACAGGAAGAAGCGGCACCGAGCGTGAATCCATTTGCAAAGGATGATGATTTCTTTGACTGGAGTTCGATTGATGAATCGGCATATATTAATAAATCCGAAGAACCTTCTGAGAAGGAGGATGTTTTGGAAAATGCAGAGCCAAAGAAGAATGATGAATTTGCAGAGTTTGTCTGGACTGAGGATATGATAAGCCAGCTGAATCAGAAAGAAGAAAAAGCGGATGAATCAGAAGTATCCGAAGAAGACGATTTCGTGGATGAATATGCGGCGCAGGAGGAGATAGCAGCAACCTCAGTGGAGGAAGAACCAGAAATTTTGGATACGGAAGAGCCAACGTTTTCAGATACAGTAGAACCGGAAATACCGGTTGTGGCTGAGCAAGAATATGTCATGCCAGAGGATACTTCGGAATTTTCTGTATATCAGTCGACTGGCAGTATTCAGACTTTTGAAGAAACGATAGAGGAACCGGAACCACAATTTGAGGTATTTCAGTCATCCGGCAATTTTACGGTAGAGGAAACGGAAGAAACAGCTGTGGATGAACCGCAGTATGAGGTATTCCAGTCTACTGGAATGGTTGAGGAAGAAGAAATTGAGGAAATTATTCCGGATTTCAAGACCTATGGTGCAGTTAGCGAACCGGAGAATGTTGAGATGACAGAGGCAGAGCCGGCAAATAAGTCCATGGTTCAGAATAAGTTTGGCGATTTTGAGTTTGACTTGGATTTGCCGGATTTTGAACCTTTCGAAAAGAAATAATACGATATGTAATCAGGAAGAAAAGTATTTCTGAGAGCAAATATCAATACAGCTTGTTATAGCCTATAACTATAGCAAGCTGTATTTTTTATGTATTAACACTTTTCCTACGGGAATGGTATACTTTAAAACATCAAGAGGAGAACAAGAGAATGAAATAAAAGGAGGGACATGAAATGATTGAATTAGCTGGAATATCAAAAAGTTTTGTGACAAAAGGAAAGAATGTTGAAGCAGTTAAAGATGTTACCTTACATATTAAGGAACATGAAATATATGGAATCATAGGTTTCAGTGGTGCCGGTAAATCAACATTGGTACGATGCATTAATCTTTTGGAAAGACCGGATTCCGGTAAAGTAATTCTTGGAGAAAGGGAGCTTACCAATTTATCGGATAAGGAATTAAGAGAAGCCAGAAAAGATATCGGAATGATTTTCCAGCATTTTAATCTTTTTCCATCCCGTACAGTATTTCAGAATGTAGCATATCCACTTAAGGGAAGAGGGCTTAGTAAAGAAGAAATCAAAGAAAAAGTGCTGGAACTTTTAAAGCTGGTAGAACTGGAAGATAAGGAAAATGCTTATCCGTCTCAGCTGTCTGGTGGTCAGAAGCAGAGAGTGGCAATTGCAAGAGCACTGGCAACCGACCCGAAAGTACTTCTGTGTGATGAAGCCACCAGTGCCTTAGACCCACAGACAACACATTCGATTTTGAAATTATTAAAACAACTGAATCAGAATCTTGGAATTACGATTGTCATCATTACCCATGAAATGGCGGTCATTAAAGAAATCTGTGACCGGGTAGCAGTTATGGAGCATGGAAAAGTAGTGGAAGAAGGAGAGGTTTTTGAAGTCTTTGCTAACCCAAGACAGGAAATTACCAAGGCATTTATTAATACCACTTCTGCACTTCGAAAAATATATGATTTACTGGAAGAAAATTCGCCGGTAGTTGCGTTAAAACCGGGAGAGAAGATTTTGAAACTTCAATATCTGGAAAAGAGTGTTTCGGAAGCATTGATTTCGACAATATCAAGGAAATTTAACATTGATTGTAATATTATTTTTGCAAGTATTGAAATCATAGGAGATGCACCGCTCGGCGGAACCATTATTATTGCACAAGGCAAGGCAGAAGATATCCAGGAAGCAATCCGGTATTTGAAAGAAAGAAATATTTTAGTGGAGGTATTAAAAGATGGCGGAAATCATTGAAAATTTGTTACCACATGTCGTTGAAAAATGGCAGGAACTTTTGGAATGTACATGGCAGACGTTATATATGACAGGCTTTTCCGGCATAATCTCTTTTGTGCTTGGTCTGGCACTTGGAATTGTTCTGATAGCAACAAGAAAGGGCGGGGTGCTTCAGAATACGGTATTATATGGAATTTTAGATAAGATTATTAATCTGTTCCGCTCTATTCCGTTTATTATTTTACTGGCAAGTCTGATTCCGTTAACAAGACTGGTGGTAGGAACTGCCATAGGAACCAAGGGTGCAATTCTTCCGTTGATATTTGGAACTGTTCCGTTCTTTTCACGGCAGGTGGAAAGTGCCCTGTCGGAAGTCGATGACGGACTGGTAGAAGCAGCTGCGGCGATGGGAACATCTCCGATTGGAATCATTTTCCGGGTATATCTGAAGGAAAGTATTCCATCTCTTACAAGGGTTACCACCATTACGGCAGTAAGTCTTGTGGGTTTGACAGCCATGGCGGGTGCCATAGGCGGGGGTGGTCTTGGTGATTTCGCAATCCGGTATGGACACCAGCGTAATCAGATAGACATTACCTTTGTAACCGTTATTATTTTGTTGGTTATTGTCATGATTCTTCAGGAAATTGGCAATTTAATCATAAAGCGTACAACGCATTAAAAGGAGGAAAATATTATGAAAAAAGTAAAAGCATTTGTAACAATCGTAACAGCATTCACATTAAGCCTGGGACTTCTGGCAGGATGCGGTAATAAGGAGACAGCTCAAAACACAACAACATCTGCCAACAAGGCAACAGAAACTAAGACACAGGAAACGACAAAAGCAGCAGAACCGGTTGTAGTAAAACTTGGTGTGGTTGGTGAAAACAATGAACAGTGGGAGCCGGTTATTGAGGCACTCGCAAAGGAAAACATAACCCTGGAACTGGTAAAGTTTGCTGATTATTCCCTTCCGAATCAGGCACTTGCAGATGGTGAAGTTGATTTGAATGCATTTCAGCATTATGCTTATCTGAACAATGAAATCAAGGATAAGGGATTAGATTTAACAGTCATTGGTGAAACCATTATTGCACCTCTTGGATTATATTCAACAAAGATTAAGAATATTAGTGAATTAAAGGATGGAGATTTAATTGCCATTCCGAGTGATGCCACAAATGGCGGACGTTCTCTTAAGGTACTTGAGGCAGCAGGATTAATTAAAGTTGATCCGGCAGCAGGCTATACACCGGTTCTTTCGGACATTACGGAAAATCCGTTAAATTTGAAGTTTGTAGAAGTGGAAGCAGCAAATACGCCAAGTCTTCTTCCAGACGTGGCAGCAGCAATTATTAATGGCGGTCATGCAGTTGATAATGGTTTATTCCCACAGCAGGATGCCATTTATCTGGAAACAGTTCAGGAAGGCAGTGACAATCCATATATTAACATTATCGTTGCAAGAACGGCAGACAAGGATAATGAAATTTATAAGAAGGTCGTTGACGAGTACAGAACGGATGCGGTTGCAAAGGTTATTGAAGAAGCATACAAGGGAGCATATATTCCAACCTGGAAATAGTTAATGGAAAATTACAAAACATCATGGCAGCGAAAGGAGCATGAACATGGCAGTAAAACTCTATATAGAAGAACAGAGAGAAAAATTAATCCAGCTTCGGAGATATTTTCATATGCATCCGGAAGTAAGCATGAAGGAATATCATACCGCAGAAAAGATAGAAGAAGAACTGGATAAATTACAGATTCCGCATCAGCGCGTGGGTGAAACAGGTGTCTATGGTATCATTGGAAAAGAAAAGCAGGGTGGTAAAACTATCATTCTGCGGGCTGATATTGACGCTTTACATATCCAGGACAAAAAACAGGTTCCTTATGCATCCCAGAATCCGGGAGTAATGCATGCCTGCGGTCATGACAGCCATACGGCAGCATTGCTGGGTGCAGCAGCGGCGTTAAAGAAAGAAGAAGCCAGTCTGAATGGTACGGTACGCCTGTTCTTCCAGCAGGGTGAAGAATTCGGACAGGGAGCAAAGGTATTTATCAAAGAAGGTCTTCATAAAGGCGCTGACAGAGTATTCGGAGTTCATGTGGCATCGAATGTTCCGGTGGGCAGCGTGGCACTAAGTGCCGGCCCGGTAAATGCTTCCGTGGATCATTTTGTAATCCGTGTGAAAGGAAAAAGTGCCCATGTGTCGACACCACATCTTGGAGTAGATGCATTATACATAGCAACGCAGATTGTAAATGCACTGCAGGGAATTGTCAGCAGACAGACTGATCCGGTTGATACGGTAGTTGTAGGAATCGGAGTGCTGCGTGCGGGTGATGCATATAATATTGTCGCAGGAAATGCAGAGATTGAGGGAACCACCAGATGCTTTACCATGGAATCCAGAAATAGGACTAATCAGAGTATCCGGGACATTGCTGAGTCCATTGGAAGGGTATACGGAGCGGAAGTGACACTTGAATTTGAGGACTATGCCTCACCATTAATTAATGATAGTGCAGTATGCGAAGAGGTAAAAGAAGTTGCTACCCAGATTGTTGGCGCAGAGCATGTTGTTCCAAAGGAACGTTCCCTTGGCGGTGATGATTTTGCAGAATATCTCCTGACCATTCCTGGAACCTATGCATTTGTGGGAACAGCAAATCCGGATAAACCGGATACCATTGTTCCACAGCATGCAGAAAATTATGATATCGATGAAGATGGAATTTTGATTGCAGCAAATCTCTATGTGGATTATGCAAAAAAAGTACTGGAATAATTTTTTAAAGGCAGAGGAAACAAGATGAAAAACTTAAGTACCAGAACAGCAGGATTTACAGACTCCGTGATTCGAAGAATGACAAGGGTTTCCATGAAATATGGTGCGGTGAATCTTTCCCAGGGATTTCCGGATTTTGACCCGCCAAAAGAGATTACAGACAGGCTTGCCGAAATTGCAGGAGTCGGACCGCATCAATATGCACTTACCTGGGGTGCACAGAATTTCAGGGAAGCATTAGCCCAAAAGCAGGAACATTTTTCCGGGATGAAAATTAATCCAGATACGGAAATTGTCGTAACCTGTGGCAGTACGGAAGCAATGATGGCAGCCATGATGACAGTATGTAATCCGGGTGATAAGGTGGTAATTTTCTCTCCATTTTATGAAAATTATGGTGCAGATACCATTCTTTCCGGTGCAGAACCGATTTATGTTCCACTAAAGCCGCCAACCTTTGAATTTGATGCAAATGTGCTGGAGGATGCAGTAAAACAGCCGCAGGTAAAGGCGTTAATCCTTTGCAATCCGTCTAATCCATGTGGTAAGGTATTTACTTATGAGGAGCTTACCATTATTGCAGATCTGGCAAAAAAATATGACATTTATGTAATCACAGATGAGGTGTATGAGCATATTCTTTATGAACCACATCAGCATACCTATCTTGCAGCGCTTCCGGGAATGAGGGAACGGACCATTATCTGCAATTCCCTGTCAAAGACCTATTCCATTACCGGGTGGAGACTGGGGTATGTCATTGCATCACCTGAAATCATTGACCGTGTCAAGAAGGTTCATGACTTTCTTACGGTAGGAGCGGCTGCACCGCTGATGGAAGCGGCTACTGTGGGACTAAAATTTTCGGATGAATATTATAAGGGTCTTCAGGCACATTATACACATATGAAGAATTTATTTGTCAGTGGTCTTCGTGATATTGGACTGACTTTTACGGAGCCTCAGGGTGCTTATTATGTATTGGTGGATATTCGTGAATTCGGGTATGAAAGTGATCTGGATTTCTGTGAGGATCTTGCAAGAAAGGTTGGTGTGGGAGCTGTTCCAGGGTCCAGCTTCTTTCGGGAGAATGTGAATCATCTCATAAGGTTTCATTTTGCAAAGCAGGATGCGACGCTTATGGAGGCGCTTGACAGGTTGTCGGAGATTCGAAGGAAACTCTGATGCTTCGTGTTTGTAGAGCGGAAGAAAGATGGAGTGATTGGTTATAGATAAAGACTATAACTACTCACTTCTTTTTTGTATTAGTCAATATCCTACTGAAATGGTATACTTAATCCAGTTAGTGATTAGGAGATTTAGGGAGGGATGGATGATGAAACAGATTTTATGCTTTGGAGATTCGAATACATATGGGCTGGTTCCGGGAACTGGCGGAAGATATGAATGGGGTGTGCGATGGACCTCGCTTTTGGATGAAAGGATTCGCAGGAAGGGATATCATGTCATAGAGGAAGGGTTATGTGGAAGAACAACGGTTTTTGATGATCCTCTGCGGGATGGAAGGAGAGGAACGGAATTACTGCCGGTTCTTTTAGAGACACATAAGCCGGTGGATTTGGTGCTTCTGATGCTTGGAACCAATGACTGCAAGATTGTGTATGATGCTTCAGCACAAGTAATTGGAAAAGGAATTGAACGGTTACTGGAGCAGATTAGACGAAGTAATCCGGCGATTAAGGTGCTTCTGATATCACCTATTGCATTAGGGGAAGGTGTGTGGGAGGAAGGCTTTGATCCGGAGTTCGACGCTTTATCAGTGGAGCGTTCCAGAAAGCTTCCAAAGGTTTACGAGAAAATTGCAAAAGAGAATCAGATTGATTTTCTTGCGGCATCAGATTATGCAGAGCCAAGCAAGACTGACAGAGAGCATCTTAATGAAGAGGGACACCGAAGGCTTTCGGAGGGGATCATTAAGAAACTGGAAACCATGCTTGAAATATAAAAGAGAAGAAGAGAGGAGCTGGAAGAATGAAAAATCCGTTAAATTATCAGATAACCGAATATGACTGCGGGCCTACAACCATGATGAATGCCATCAGCTTTCTTTTCAAACGGGAAGAAATTTCACCGGACATTACCAAGTGTATCATGCAGTACTGTCTGGATGGATATAACAACCGTGGGGAAGCATATAAGAGTGGAACAACCGATACGGCAATGTGGTTTCTGTCAAGCTGGCTGAATCATTTCGGTAAGGTTCGAAAGTTTCCGGTTCTTTGTGAAAACTTAAGTGGAAAGGATGTTTTTCTCAGCGAAAATTCCAGGATTACGGAATGTCTTCAACAGAAAGGGGCAGTTGTTGCCAAGGTGATGTTAGGCTGCTGGCATTACGTCCTTTTTACCGGAATCGAGGGAGAATATGTGGATTTATTTGATCCGTATTACCGGCAGAAGCCATATGAGGCTGAAGGCGTTTCCATGATATGGGATGAGCCGAAAAGAAGAAACAGAAGAGTTCATGTGGATGTGTTAAATGATACGGGAAAAGGAATTTATGCATTAGGGAAAACCGAATGCAGGGAATGTGTGCTTTTATTTAATACAAAAACAAGGCAGACCATGGAGCAGATTGAATATATAATCTGATAACAAAATCCAGTCGGATGAGGATTGACTTAAATCATTTTTTAAAGGATAATGGTAATGGAAATCAGAAAGGATTAGAAATAAAATGTTAAATCAGTTTTCAAGAACCGAATTATTACTGGGAAAAGAGGCAATGGAGAAACTGGCGCATTCCAGAGTGGCTGTTTTTGGAATTGGCGGTGTAGGCGGATATGTAGTAGAGGCACTGGTTCGAAGCGGCGTTGGTGCCATTGACCTGATTGATGATGACAAGGTCTGCCTGACTAATTTAAACAGACAGATTATTGCTACCCGAAAGACGGTTGGAAAATATAAAGTGGATGTCATGAAAGAGAGGGTTTTGGACATTAACCCGAACTGTCAGGTGGAGGCTCATAAGTGCTTTTATCTTCCGGAAACAAAGGATGAATTTGATTTTTCACAGTATTCGTATGTTGTGGATGCCGTGGATACGGTTACGGCAAAAATCCAGCTTGTCATGGAGGCGAAGGAGAAGAATACACCGATTATCAGCAGCATGGGGGCTGGAAATAAATTAAATCCGGCGGCATTTGAAGTGGCAGATATTTATGAAACATCCGTATGTCCCCTTGCAAAGGTAATGCGCCGTGAACTAAAAAAACGGGGAGTCGAAAAGCTAAAGGTGGTGTACTCCAGGGAGGAACCAATAAAGCCACTGGAAGACATGGCAATCAGCTGTAAGGAAAACTGCATCTGTCCTCCGGGAGCAGAACATAAATGTACGGAGCGTAGGGCAATTCCAGGTTCCACGGCATTTGTACCATCGGTTGTGGGATTGATTATTGCATCGGAAGTGGTAAAGGATTTGATATAAAAGGCAAAGTATGTTAGAATACAATCCAAAAGAAGCAGATTAA
>CAMEUH010000088.1 GCA_945938055.1 uncultured Eubacteriaceae bacterium
AGAGCACTCGGCTGTTAACCGAGTTGTTGTAGGTTCGAGCCCTACTCGGGGAGTTAGAACGGCAGCCTGGGGATTTATGAATCCGGGCTGTTTTTGTTTTGAAAAGAAAGCAGATGGAGAGGTAAGATTATGGAACTTGTTCAGATAAAAGAGATTTTTCGCGAAAAGAGTCAATACATGAACCAGAAGGTTACAATTGGGGGATGGGTAAGAAGTATTCGTAATTCCAAGACCTTTGGCTTCATGGTGGTTAATGATGGAACTTTTTTTGAATCGATTCAGGTGGTTTTTGAGGACAAGCTGGATAATTTTGAACGGATTTCAAAATTAAATGTTGGTTCTGCTGTAGTGGTTACGGGAATTCTGGTGCCGACACCGCAGGCAAAACAGCCGTTTGAAATTCAGGCAGAGGATGTGCAGGTTGAAGGAGAATCCACACCGGATTATCCGCTTCAGAAAAAACGGCATACTTTTGAATATTTAAGGACCATTTCTCATTTAAGACCACGTACCAATACATTTCAGGCAGTATTCCGTGTGCGTTCCCTGCTTGCATACGCTATTCACCAGTATTTTCAGGAACGAGGATTTGTGTATGTGCATACGCCGCTGATTACGGGAAGTGACTGTGAAGGCGCAGGAGAAATGTTTCAGGTGACGACAATGAATCTTTCAGATATTCCGAAAACACCGGATGGGCAGGTGGACTATTCCGGAGATTTCTTTGGAAAACCGGTAAATCTTACGGTCAGCGGCCAGCTGAATGGAGAAACATATGCCATGGCATTTAAAAATATCTATACCTTTGGACCAACGTTTCGTGCCGAGAATTCGAATACCACAAGACATGCGGCAGAATTCTGGATGATTGAACCGGAAATGGCATTTGCAGACTTAAAGGACAACATGATGTTAGCGGAAGGGATGTTAAAGTATGTCATTCGCTATGTACTGGAGAATGCACCGGAGGAAATGCAGTTCTTCAATGAATTTATTGACAAGGAACTTCTGGAACGGCTGAATCATGTGGTAAATTCCGAGTTCGGACATGTGACCTACACGGAAGCCATAAAGCTTCTCATGGAGCATAATGATGCCTTTGAATATAAGGTTTCGTGGGGATGTGACCTGCAGACGGAGCATGAACGCTATTTAACGGAACAGATATTTAAACGGCCTGTTTTTGTGACGGATTATCCGAAAGACATCAAGGCATTTTACATGAAAATGAATGAGGACCATCAGACGGTTGCGGCAATGGACTGTCTGGTTCCGGGAATTGGCGAAATCATCGGAGGCAGCCAGAGAGAAGAGGATTATGAAAAGCTTTCACAAAGAATGAAGGAGCTTGGTTTAAAGGAAGAGGACTATGGATTCTATCTGGACCTTCGAAAGTACGGAACGGCAAGACATGCCGGATTTGGTCTGGGCTTTGAGCGTCTTGTGATGTATGTGACAGGCATGGGAAATATCCGTGATGTGATTCCGTTTCCGCGAACGGTGAATAACTGCGGACTTTAAAACTTGTGTATTTTTTGTGATTTGACTGTTATTTTTTCACAGTTTATGTTATAAATATATTGTTATGCATTTTTTAACAAGGGATTATGGAGGAAGTTATGAAAAAGTTTTTCAGAGGCGCAAGCTTCATTATGGCAATGACAATGGTAATGGGCGTTTTTTCCGGATGTGGAAATAAGGTAAAGGATGTGGCATATGATTATCAGGCTGCGGATTATGTTAAGATTGGGGAATATAAGGGACTGGAAGTAGAATTGGGTGATTATTCCGTAACAGATGAATCTGTGCAGCAGGTGATTGACCAGCTGTTAGAGCAGAGCATGGAATATCATGTGGTTGACCGTGCGGCACAGGATGGCGACATGGTGGTTGTGACTTTTGATGCCTATATCAGTGGCGGTAAGGTAGAAGGCTTTTCCGGTGAGGATTATCAGGTGATTATCGGAAGCGGAGAGTTTCTGGTAGATGGTTTTGAAGAGGCACTGATTGGTCTTTCTTCCGGGGAAAAGAGAGCCATCACAGGACTTCATGTTCCGGATGATTTTAAGACGGAAGAAAAATATGCCGGCAGGGCAATTACCTTTAACATTGATATTTCCGGTGTGTTTGAACCGATTCTTCCTGCTTATGATGATGCATTTGTTACAAAGGTTTCCAAGGGTGACATTACAACCGTTGATGCTTATAATGCAGAAATCAGGAAGATGCTGGAAGAAAATGCCGAAACCAACCGTTATAATGATAAGTACAATCAGGTTCTGGATAAGATTGTTAATGGCACAGAGGTATTAAAAGACTTCCCGGCAGAATATATTGAAAGTAAATCAGCTTCCATTCAGGAAGAAGTGAATCGGTATACCGTACTTTATGACATGACGGATGAAGAATATCTGATGAAGTATTATGGCGTGGGAACGGTTGAGGAAGTTGCGAAGAATCAGATTCTTCTGGAGTTCATTTTCCAGGAAATCATTCAGAAAGAAAATATTACGGTGACGGAAAAGTATTATAAGGATCATCTGTTAGAGACTGCAAATGACAGAGGATATTCTACGACAGAGAAGTTCCTCGAAATTTATACCGAGGCAGGTGCGGTAAACTGCATGCTTTTGGATAAGGCAACAGAAATGATTCTGGATTCGGCTGTTGAAAAGTAATCGTCTAAGAATATGAAATAAGTTTTGGGAGTAGAAAATGGAATTTTTAAAGGTTATCCTGCTGGGGATTGTAGAAGGAATCACGGAATGGCTTCCAATCAGCAGTACCGGTCACATGATTCTGGTCAATGAATTTATCCGGTTAAATGTTACGGAAGAGTTCTGGGAGATGTTTGAAGTTGTAATTCAGCTGGGAGCAATCCTTGCAGTGATTGTACTCTATTTTAACAAGCTGAATCCGTTTGCGCTGAAAAAGTCATCACAGGAAAAGAAAGATACCTGGACTTTATGGTTTAAGGTAATTGTGGCAGCACTTCCTGCGGCAATCATCGGACTTCCGTTTGATGATTTGATTGACCGTTTGTTTTATAATTATCAGACAGTTGCCATCATGCTGATTGTGTATGGTGTTCTCTTTATTCTGGTGGAGAACTGGAATAAGGGAAAGGAGCCGGTGACTTCAGATTTGAATGCGTTGTCGTATAAGACGGCATTGTTTATCGGAATTTTTCAGATACTGGCACTGATTCCGGGAACATCCCGTTCCGGTGCAACGATTATCGGAGCCATGTTAATTGGGTGCTCCCGTTATGTAGCAGCGGAATTTACCTTTTTCCTTGCCATCCCGGTTATGTTTGGTGCAAGCTTTCTGAAGCTTCTAAAGTTCGGACTGGCGTTCACCCAGACAGAACTTATGATTTTATTGCTTGGCATGGTTACGGCATTCGTGGTATCGGTGCTGGCAATTAAGTTCCTGATGGGATATATTAAGAAGAATGATTTTAAGGTGTTTGGTTATTACCGGATTGTACTGGGGTTGCTGGTGATTGGGTATTTTATGGTGGCTGGATAAGAATTGGAAAAGAAGATTGACTGGTTGTGGAAGAAATGCTACAGCCAGTTTTTTATGTGAGAAAAGGTAACTTGACGAATGTTTTGGCGGGTACTATTATATTATTGAAATATTACATATGGAGGATATTATTTATGAAAGCGTTGGGGAAAAAATTAGTAAACTGGTGTGTTCTGATTTCATTGTGCTGTATGATTACCCTACTGTGCGGCATTTCAGTTGATGCTGCGGAGAGTGACTTTGAGTATAGAGTGAATGGAAATAATGAGGTAACCATTACCAAGTATGTTGGAACGGAAAAGAATGTAGTTATACCGGACACACTCGGTGGAGGGAAAGTTACAGCGATAGGCAGTAATGCATTTGAATATTGCAGCAGTTTAACTAGTATTATGATACCGGAAGGTATGAAAAGTATAGATTCTTATGCGTTTTATGGTTGTAGCAGTCTGGCGAGTATTGAGATACCGGAAGGTGTGACGAGCATAGGCTCCTTTGCGTTTTTTGGATGTCAAAGCTTGATGAGTATTAAAATACCGGAAAGCGTGACGAGTATGGACACCAGTGCGTTTGGAAGTTGTGGCAGTTTGAAAACAGCTGGACCAATAGGAAGTGGAACAAACATTGAGTTTGGGTGGACAAAGTCCATTCCTGATAGGACATTTTCAGAATGTGGTAGTCTGACGAGTATCGTGATACCGGAAGGTGTGACGAGGATAGGTTCCTCTGTATTTGATAATTGTAGAAACCTGACGAGTATCGTGATGCCAGAAAGTCTGATGAGTATAGGAGATAAGGCATTTTCAGGTTGCAGTGGTTTGACGAGTATTGTGATACCAGAAGGAGTGACAAGTATAGGATGGAGTGCTTTTGATTACTGTAGCAGTTTAGAACATATTGTGATACCAGAAAGCGTGACGAGTATGGACTCCTATGTGTTTGAGGGGTGTGACGGCTTGAAGACAGCAGGACCGATAGGAATTGGAACAAATATTGAGTTTGGGTGGACAAAATCTATTCCTGCTGATGCATTTTTAGCATGTAGCAGTCTGACGAGCATTGTGATGCCAGAAGGCATGATAGGAATAGGTTCCTCTGCATTTTCAGGTTGTAGCAGTTTGACAAGTATCGTGATACCTAAAGGAGTGACAAGTATAGGTTCTTCTGCATTTTTAGAATGCAGCAGTTTGGGGAATATTGTGATACCAGAAGGAATGGCGAGTATAGGACATTCTGCATTTGAAGGGTGTAGCAGTTTGACAAGTATCTTTATACCGGGAAGCGTAACGAGTATAGGTTACTCTGCGTTTGAGGGGTGTAGTAGTTTGAAAACAGCAGGACCGATAGGAAGTGGAACAGATATTGAGTTTGGATGGACAAAGGCTATTCCTGCGCATGCATTTGATGAGTGTAGTAGCTTAACCAATATCATGATACCAGAAACCGTGACAAGTATAGGGTATTCTGTGTTTGATGGTTGTAGCGGCTTAACCAATATCACGATACCAGAAGGCGTGACGAGTATAGGTGCTTCTGCATTTTCAGGCTGTAGCAGTTTGACGAGTATTGTGATACCGAATGGCGTGACAAGTATAGGTGCTTCGGCTTTTTCAGGTTGTAGTAGTCTGGAAAGTGTAACTATGTCAAAAGTAAAGATTATCGGTGAATCAGCTTTTGAAGAATGTACGAGCCTAACCAGCATCGTACTTCCTAAAACTGTAACGCAAATCAATAATTATGCATTTAGAAATTGCACAAGTCTTGAGAAAGTATTGATCAAATCACAAAAAGCTCAGATGGGAGATTTTGTATTTTTTAGAGCACCGCTTACTATTTATGGCCATGCAGGCAGTAACGTGGAAATATATGCCATCAATGAAGCAATTAACTTTATTGCATTACCGGATTTGCAAAAACTGTCAGCTTTTGTAGAACGTCTTTATACACTTGTTCTTGGACGTGAGGCTGATGAAAATGGGCTTGAAAGCTGGAGCAATGCTTTGATTACTCATGAATCAAGTGGTGTGGATGTAGGATTTGGATTTGTTTTCTCTGATGAATGTAAGGACAGAAGTCTTAGCAACGAGGAATTTGTGAACATGCTTTATCTGACATTCATGAACCGCGAAGCAGATGAAGATGGAAGAAAAGCATGGGTATCCCAGCTTGATTCAGGAGTTGAACGAGAAAAAGTTTTTGAAGGTTTTGTCTATTCGGAGGAATTCCTTGGAATTTGTAAGGAGTATGGAATTGAAGTGGGAAATACGGAATCTGTGGCAGCATTTGCTGAGGCACTGAGTCACTATCGTAATCAGAACGCAGACATTACTGCATTTGTGACCAGATGTTATACAAAGGCATTGGGACGCGAGTATGACCCAGTTGGTCTGGAAGACTGGTGCCGTGTCATCGTAACACAGGAAGATACTCCGACGGCAGTTGCTAAGAGTTTTATCTTCGCAGAGGAATTCATGGCCAAGGGACTTGATGATGAGGAATATGTCAAGGTTCTTTACCAGACGTTCATGGGAAGAGAAGCAGATGAGGTTGGACTTGCAGGCTGGATAAGTGTATTGCAGTCTGGCGAAGAGGACCGCGAGAAGGTTCTGGATGGATTTGCAGGTTCACTGGAATTTGCAGAAATTCTGGAAGGATTTGGATTGAATTAATGGATTAAAAACAAAATACATATCAGAAAAGAGGATGTCTTTTAGAAAACAGTTTCATCCGTTGGATTTTGAGTCTGACGGATGAAAGCGTTTAAAAAGACATCCTCTTTATCATGAGCCATCAATGGTGATTGCAAGGATATTACTTGGCAAGTAATTCCTTTACGGCTTCAGCCATTTTATCGCACTTGCAGTTCGCAAAGAACAATTCCTGGAATTTTTCGCCGGCAACCGCACCTTTTGCAAGTTCAGGGTCAAGGTTCTTTAAGATGGTAACCATGTCTACATGGGTTACTTCCTTAACGGCATCAAGAATCTTCTTATTTCTCTGTTCCGGAACGACTCTTTCCTTTGGATAGCCGCCGCCGCCTTCACATTCAAATAGACGCTCGAAAATGTATCTTAAGTTCAGTTCGCCGCCCCATCCGAAGTTTTCTGCAAATGGAAGAGCGATACAGTTACCGTCATTTACCTGTGAGAAAAGGTAAGCATCCAGCGGAGACTCGATGTGACCACACAATACCTTTGGAAAAGAGTTACATGCCAGCATGGCACCTTCGCCGGTACCACAGCCGGTTACCACGAAATCAGCAGCACCGCTGTTTAATAAAATACCTGCTAAAATACCGCATTGTACATAAGTAAGGGAAGCAGCATCGTCTGCGGAATACATACCGTAATTATCTACAACATAGCCCTTTTCATCAGCAACCTTCTTTAGTGTTTCATAAATCAGGCTGTTCTTTGCTGCCTGGCTGTTTTCATTGATTAAAGCAATTCTCATTTTGTTATGACCTTCTTTCTTAAATGATGTTTTTCGGTTTTGGAATGTAGAAAGAAAACAATTCTGTCCACAAATTCTCCTACAATAAAATATAAAGGAAGAGAGGGGCTTTGTCAATTATAGCTTTGTGTTGTGGTTATGAAAATCAAATAGTATAATGAGTATAATGATTTTTGAAGAAATGGGGTCATGGAATGCAAAAGTATATAGTTATTTTTCTGCTGGCATTGTTCACTGTTTTTGGATTTTTAGAGATTTTGGGCGGTGTGCTTTTATTCTTTATTTTTAAGAATGCACTCATATCAATTATTATCATGGGAATGGGATTGGTATTTATGTTAATCACGGGGATTCCCATGCTCATCGTCATCAAAGGAGAAATTCCGTTTATTGAAAAAGCTGCTTATGGTTTTGTACTATTTCTTGGCATAGTGATGGTTATAGGAAGTTTGGTGTATTTTGCATATTCTGTTCGATATGTGCAGAATGCAATACCGGTTAAAGCAGAAATTGTTTCGATTTCTTCATATTATGATGAGAAGGGAACAGAAAAACACAATGTATATGTTACTTATGAATATGATGGAAACATATATGAAAATGTAGATATCCATTCATGGTCACCTGGTATGAAGGAGGGCGATAATATTACAATATACCATGATGGACAAAAAAACGGCAGAGGGCGTAGCGGGATGGAATTATGGGGTGTTGCCGGAATAATGTTTTTGGTCGGAGCCATGTTTACATATGGAGGCATATATTATCTGCGGCATCATGAACATGGAGTATAGAACTGCAATGTGCCGGGATTAAGTTTTCAAAAGGATTATTTTTACTTGATTATTTTTTTGTGGGTGGTACAATAAAATTAATTTTTTATTACATATTGGAGGATAAGATTTATGAAGCAAGTATGGAACAAGTTAATAAAGTGTTCGGTAATCATGGCATTATGTTGTATGATTACGTTGTTGTGTAACATTCCGGTTGGTGCCGCAGAAAGTGATGGATTTCAGTATAAAGATATGTATGGGGAATATTATGGTGAATCGGGTGTGGAGATTTACAGATATACCGGAACGGAAACAGATGTGGTAATACCGGAAATGATTGATGGAAAACAGGTTATAAAAATTTCCGGATTTGAAAACTATGAGTATATGCAAAGCGTTGAGATTCCGAAGAGCGTGAGAATCATTGGGGGAGAAGCTTTTAAAGGTTGTACTGGTCTGAAGAGCGTAATTATTTCTGATGGCGTGGCGAGAATAGATGCTGGCGCATTTATGGGATGTACCAGCCTGACAAGTGTGAAAATACCAGATAGTGTAATAGAATTATCTGATTATGCTTTTGCAAATTGTACGAGTCTTGAGAATGTTGAGTTGTCAAGAAATTTGGCTGTAATTGATTATTGTGAATTTAGTGGATGCAGTAACCTTGAAAGGATTGTTATTCCGGAAGGCGTGACGAGCATAGAAGATTTTGCTTTTGAAAAATGTGGAAAACTGAAGGAAGTTATTCTTCCGGCAAGCTTGACAAAATTGGGAGGAACAGTATTTGCGGATGACAGCAGTCTGACGAATATTAATCTTCCGGATGGCCTGACGGAAATGGGGGGTGAAATATTTCGTGGGTGTATCAATTTGGAGAGCATTGTGATTCCACAGGGAGTGAAGATAATCGGATGGGAAGCATTCTCAGGTTGCAGTAGTCTGTCCTATGTTGAAATTCCGAAAGGTGTGGAATTTATAAATTATAAGGCATTTGGTGATTGTGACAGTTTATCATGTATTGTGCTCCCGGAAAGTTTAGGGAATTTGTATGAGTCATTTCTGGGATCCGATAACCTTGAGATTGTGGTAATTAAAGCAAAGAGAATCACAATGCAGAATCTGTTTAGTAAGGGAACGAATCCTGTTGTTTATGCCCCAACAGGATGGGATGCTAATAAATATGCGGATGCAAATGGACTTCAGTGCAAACCTTTAGAGGAATGGGAACAGGTAAATTCTTTTGCAGAACGTCTTTATACACTGGTTCTTGGACGTGGTGCAGATGGAAGAGGGCTTTTAAGCTGGAGTAGTGCGTTGTTGCAACAGAAATCAAGTGGCGTGGATGTAGGATATGGATTCGTGTTTTCGGGTGAATGCCAGGAGCGGGGACTTTCTGATGAGGATTTTGTGAACATGCTGTACCTGACTTTTATGAACCGTCCATCTGATGACGCCGGAAGAAATGCATGGGTATCCCAGCTGGAGACAGGCGTGGAACGAGAAAAAGTATTTGAAGGATTTGGCTATTCCGATGAATTCCGTGGAATTTGTGAGGAGTATGGAATCGAAGTAGGTAATACGGAATCTGTAAACGCATTTGCTGAGGCACTTGGACATTACCGTAATCAGAATGCGGACATCACGGCATTCGTTGCACGCTGCTACACGAAGGCGATGGAAAGACCATTTGACCCGGTTGGTTTGGAAGACTGGTGCCGTGTCATTGTGACAAAAGATGATACTCCGACAAATGTTGCGAAGTGCTTTATTTTTT
>CAMEUH010000089.1 GCA_945938055.1 uncultured Eubacteriaceae bacterium
ACAACATCATTTGAATAATCCTTTACAATGGCTATTGCCTTTGTAATGCTTTGCATAGTATTATCGTCCATTAAATAAAATCGCTCCTTCTTATTTAGTTGTCCTATATTAGCTCTAATGGCCAATACAATCAACTTATTTCTGAAAGTCTTTTAGACTTCCTTTATAATCTCTTGGGACTTTCTTAACCACGCAGTAATCGACATTCTCAAATCGTTCTTTTATTTGCTTCTGAACGCTTCCAGTTTGTATCGAATACTGTGATAAATTAATTATCCACCCGTCTTCAGTTCGCTCTGCAATAGGTGTTTGATAATGAATCAACTGCGAACCCTTAATCGATAGGTTTCCAAGATTGCTCTTTGTACCAGTGAACCCTTCCGTAGCTCCATTAGCAAATTCATCAATTAACTGTTTTATTGTAATTGCCATATTATCTTCTCCATTATTTGCGTATTTTTCAACTATATCATCAGTCAGTGTCATAATCAATTTAAACAATTTTATAATTTTTCACACACTTTACGACTTGTATCTACCAGAAAATTATTTTCAAATTCTCCCGGTAAAATTCGAATATTTTTTTCTATAAAATTCAATAGAGCAGGATTAGCATCTAAATCATAATACATTTGTGGTGCCTTAAAGCCTGGAATATTTGACCGGAGTTCATCCAAAGTAACAGCAGATGTAGGTATTACTTTTTCAATCGGCATCACAATATTGTTTCTAGTCATAAAATCATCAATTCTTTCAACAATGTCAGAATTATTTTTATATTGTTCTCTCCAATCAGATAACTTAGTCTTTTTCCCTAAATGAACTATACCCGTTACTGCTTTTACAGGTGCGCTCACATACATGTAGGCTATAACCGGTTCATTACAAAATCTCTTTCTATATTCATATATTTTGTCACCATTCATAATCTTTTCAACCCAATACGGCTGAAAACTCAATAATATTTTCTTCATAATCTATCCTTAAAAATCATAATCGTCCAGATCTAACCCTGCCTCCTGCAACACTGTTTTTCGTTCATCAGAATCCATATATTTTCAAACTCGTCAGGAGCCAACCCAAATAATACTAATTCAGTCCTTCTACCATCATCTTCCCCACTCTGCATCATATGGCAAATGTAACAAAATCTGCCGACTTTTCAAAGCCATGCAAGTCATATTGTTCTTGGCTCCATAATTTTCTTACATCCACTTTCTCAAGTCTTCCTAATTTAATCGTTGCCATTCTTTCACTTTCTCTCTTATATTTTCCTCTATTCTTAACCTTTAATATATGGGGTGACACTATTCGCGGACACCAAATAACTGCCGATACTATTCCGGCGCACAACTTTGGTATCAACAAATTTTTGCACCCCTCTTTAATTACTAAGTTCAATATACATTTCCCCCTGCTAAAAACACAGGTACATATTTATCAAAAAAGCCCTGAACCCCGCTTAAACTGGGGCTTTACGCGACAGTAAACAGACGGTTTCCACATGCCCCGTCCCCGGAAACATATCTACCGCACATCCCTTCACCACTCTGTACCCCTGCTCCTTCAGCACTTCCAAATCTCTCACCAGACTCGTCGGCTTGCAGGAAACATACACCATGTAGTCCACTCCATAATCAATAATCTTCTGGAGTGCCTTCGGGTGAATTCCGTCCCGTGGCGGGTCCAGAATAATCAAATCCGGCTTTTCCTCGATGTCATCAATGACCTTTAACACATCTCCGGCAATAAACTCACAGTTTGTAAGTCCGTTTAACTCAGCGTTAATCTTTGCTGCTTCTACTGCCTCTTCCACAATTTCCACGCCCACTACTTTCTTTGCCACCGGCGCAATAATCTGGGCAATGGTTCCAGTTCCACTGTATAAATCGAACACTACCTTACCATCCACATCACCAATATACTCCCTCGCCTTGGAATACAGGACCTCTGCGCCAAGGGAATTGGTCTGGAAGAAGGAAAATGGTGTAATCTTAAATCTAAGGCCTAGAAGCTCCTCGTAAAAGAAATCCTGGCCGTACAATACTTCCGTGCGGTCATTCTGGACAATGTCCGCCAGACTGTCATTTTCCGTATGAAGGATTCCCACGATTGTCCCGTCAAGGTTCTCCTGTATAACCAGCAGTGCCTTTACCAGTTCTTTAAAGTCACACGAATATTGTGTGGTGGTTACAACATCCACAAGAATTTCTTTTGTCTTAACGGCTTTTCGTACCAGAAGGTGACGGAAAAATCCCTCATGACGCATCTTATGAAGGAACGGAAGTCCTGTAGCTGATGCAAAATCCAGTACACAGCGAAGAATCTTGTTATAATCCTCGTCCACAATTCTGCAGCCATCCACGGTTATGATGTCATGGAAGCTTCCACGCTTATGCATTCCAAGTGCCATGGGGCCGTCCTTGATTTCATCACCAAAGGAATACTCCATCTTGTTACGGTATCCGTTATGCACCGGGCTTTCAAGAATTCCCTGAAAATCGTATTCATAATCAATCACAGAATCCAGAAGTCCCTTAATCTGCACTTCCTTAATCTTAAGCTGTTCCTTATAATCCACACTCTGATATACACAGCCACCACAGGCACCAAAATGAGGGCAGGCATTTTCCGTCTCGATTGGAGAATTTTCAAGAACACTTACTACTCTTCCCTCTGCCTTGCCTTTTCTTAATTTATTAATCTGGACCTCCAGCTTCTGTCCCGGAATTGTGTTTTTTACCACAACATTTCTGTCTTCTTCCACAATTCGCACAATTCCCTTGTTGGGAAAGTCTACCCGTTCCACATAACCCTGTACAATATCGCCTTTTTTCATTTTTCACTCCAAATTCATGTTTTATCCTGTTCCATCTATTGACTGCGTTCAATTTTCATCCTTGGGCTTTGCAAAAAGCACCCGTACAACCAGAGCCAGTCCGCCAAATATCAACACCAGATACACAATCCACTCAAATAGCGTAATCTTCGGAAGATAAAAATGAGTGGACGCTATAATTGCCGCAATAATTACAAGAAATCCCAGTGCCGTTACCAGTTTTCCCAGAAAAGCATCCGGATTCAGGAAAATAAGCACAATTCCGATAATAAGCGGAATAATGGTAATACCCGAAGCGACATCCACATCTCCAAAACGGATTCTTCCGGCAAAAAATCCGGTTGTTACGGTTACCTTATTACAAAATAAATATAATCCGGCAGAAAGCATTGCCGCACCACCCAGAAACTCAATCAGTTCATTTCGTTCTCTTTTCATTTTCTTCTCTTTTCTCCTGTTCGCATATTGGACTTCTGACAAACATAAACCGCCAGACTGCTCTGCAACCTGGCGGTAATCTCTTTGTGAAACAGATGTATAACACCTTATTCCAGCTCTCGGTTAGGCGATTACTTATTCAATTCCACCCTCGGTCTCATCTTCAAAGAAATCATCATCAAAATCATCATCTTCGAATTCATCATCAAAATCTTCCAGATAATCCGGTGTAAAATAACGGTAAACTGCATAAGCGATGGCAGCAACCGCAGTAATAGCACCGATAACTGCAAGAACACAGACAACAGGATTGCAGGATTTCTTCTCCTCCACGATAATCTCTCTCTTTCTGCCCAATTCGCCAGCCTTTACTGCTGCAATTAATTCGTCTAATTTATTATTCATACACATATTGCACATCCTTTCCATAATGATAAAGTCACTTTTCATTATTATAACACTAATAGCAGCTTTTTACTACTACTTTTTTTGCTTATCACAGCTCATCATGATTACTGTATTTACAAGCACAGGAACGATTTATTCTTCACATTTCACAAGCTTTGCAAAGGAAGCAAACATTTTTTTGACGCCAAATTTTTCAAAATCAACAGATACCTCATAATCCCGTCCGCCTTCCACAATGGCAAGTACAGTGCCGGTGCCGAATTTAATATGTCGCACCCGGTCTCCAACCCCATACTCCAATGTTGCATTCTTAGGATTTCCAATGGATTTTACACTACTATACGAAGTTACCGGCGTTCGTCTTCCAAATCCTCCTTCAGACTGCCTGTCCAGGAAAGACGGCTTTACTGTACTCCTGCTTCCTGCCATGAATCCCTGTTCTCTCTTTTCCAGAAGAAGCGGCGGTATTTCTTTAACAAAACGTGAAACCTGATTATACTGGGTCTCTCCACGAATCATTCTCTGGCGCGCGCATGTAAGGTTCAGTTCCTTCATGGCACGTGTAATACCTACATAGCAGAGTCTTCGTTCTTCCTCAATGTCATCCGGATTACCGGAAGAAATCGTCATGTAACTTGGGAACAGTCCATCCTCCATTCCGGTAATATATACCGCCGGAAATTCCAGTCCCTTGGCACTATGAAGCGTCATAAGGGACACACGGTTTACAGTTTCGTCCATGTTATCAATGTCAGCAACCAGCGCTACTTCCTCAAGGAAACCACTAAGAGTCGGTTCATCCGTTCCTTCCTCATAAGTAACTGCCTTAGATACAAACTCCTCCAGATTGGAGATTCTTTCTGCGATTTCATCCTCGTCTGCGGCGTCCTCCTCAAGCATTTTATCATAGCCGGAACTTTCAATGACTTCCCGAATCAGCTCACTAATCCGCATGGTTTCTGCCTTACTTCGAAGCACCGCAATAAAATCCACAAAAGCCTGAATCTTTGCCGATGCTTTTCCAATTCCCGGCACATCCTCCACCATGTCCAGTGCATCAAAGAAATTCAGTTCCCGCTCCATGGCATAAGTATCCACCTTAGAAAGTGTCGTTGCACCAATGCCCCGCTTTGGCACATTGATAATTCGCTTGACTGCAAGGTCATCCTGACCATTATCAATCGTTTTTAAATATGCCAGAATATCCTTAATTTCCTTTCGCTGATAGAAATTCACGCCGCCATATACACGATACGGAATATTTGCCGCAACAAACCGTTCTTCCAAAGCCCGGGACTGTGCATTGGTACGATAGAGTACTGCGCAGTCTTTATAAGAATAGCCTTCCGTTAAGACCTTTTTCTTAATATCCTCCACAACACCTTCTGCCTCTTCAATCCCATTATCGTAAATCGAAAATTTAACCTTTTCACCGTCTCCCTTATCACTCCAGAGTTTCTTGTTTTTTCTTCCCAAATTATGCTGAATAACGGCATTTGCCGCATTTAATATATTCTGCATGGAGCGGTAATTCTGTTCCAGCTTGATGACTCTGGCATTCGGATAAGTATCTTCAAAGTCAAGAATATTCGAGATATTGGCACCACGGAATTTGTAAATGGACTGGTCATCATCACCAACCACACACAGATTTTCATAACGGGAAGCCAGAAGACTGACAAGCTTAAACTGCGCCGTGTTGGTATCCTGATACTCGTCCACCATGATATACCGGAAACGGTCCTGATAGTATTCCAGAATATCCTTGTTTTCCCGGAACAGCTCCACCGTAAGACAAATCAAATCATCAAAATCCACGGCATTATTTTTCTTTAACTGCTCCTGATATTCCTTGTAAATCTCAGCTATTTTCCGTTCCGCATAGTTGCCCGCGGCACGGATCATCATCTCATCCGGTCCGATTAATTCATCCTTTGCCGAAGAAATCACTGAAAGCACCGTGCGTTCCTTGTACATCTTCGGGTCCAGATTCATACGTTTTATCACGTCCTTAACCACGCTCTTCTGGTCATCCGTATCGTAAATCGTAAAATTAGTCTTATAACCCAGACGGTCAATAAAGCGCCTTAAAATCCGCACACAGGTAGAGTGAAAGGTACAGACCCAGATGCTCTCCGAGCCATAGCCAATCAGTGCATCCACTCTCTCCCGCATTTCGGCCGCTGCCTTATTCGTAAAGGTAATTGCCATGATATTGTAGGGATTTACCCCTTTTTCATCAATCAGATATGCCATCCGGTGAATGATGGTACGGGTCTTTCCGGAACCTGCTCCCGCTAATATAAGAAGAGGCCCCTCCGTGTGGAAGGCAGCCTCCTTTTGCATTTCATTTAATGTATCATAAATCGTCATGCATCTTCTCCTAAACCAGTTTCTTGCCACACTCCGGACAGAACTTTGCTCCATTGGTCGGTGTTCCGCACTCCGGACAGAACTTTGGAGCCGTTGCGCCGGCTGCTCCGTTCGTAGCTGTCTGGTTCATCTGATTCATGTTTGCCTGAGCCATATTATTCTGCCCCATATTCATCTGCCCCATGTTCATCTGTCCCATTGCATTTACCATCTGCTGTCCCATCATCATTCCCATCTGCATGGATGCCATGTCCTGTGCCACATGACTGCCGGCATTCCCCTGACTCATGCCATCCAGCATTGCCATCTGACTGTATCTTCCCATGTCGCCCACCATGCTCTGTGAAGCTGCTTTTTCCTGCATCTTCGTAACTGCTTCCGGATAGGAAAAGCTGGATATTGCAAAGCTTGTGATACTGATACCAATCTTACAGATTTCCATGTCAAGGTCATCCTTAATTCCCTTGGAAATCTCATCCGCATTTGCCTGAAGGTTAAACATGTCTTTTCCTTCCTTGGCAATCCATTTCATGAGAAGCTGGTCTAATCTTCCCAGAACCCGTTCCCGAATCTCATCAATCGAGAACTGACGCTTTACCCCTGCGATTTTCTCAATTAATGCAAGATAATCGGATACCTTACAGCTGAAGGTACCAAATGCACGAATCGGCATTCCTCCCGGAAGTCCTGCTGCCGGAATGGCAATTGGATTCTTTGTGCCCCACTTTAAGGTAAATTCTTTCGTATTAATAAATAGTACCTCTGCGCGGATTCCACTGTTAAAGCCAAATTTAAAGCCTGCCAGTGAGGACAGGAATGGTATAATCTGTGACTCAATATCATAGCTTCCCTCGTCCGTAAAGATTCCCTCAACCTTGCCATTATACATGAAAATAGCATCCTGACCCTGTCTTATAATCAGACGGCTTCCTTTTTTAATTTCCTTATTGGACCATTTCCAGAATACTATGTCATCACGGTATTCCTCCCATTCAACTACATTTGATAATTGTCCGCCAAATAATCCCATCCGATGAATCCTCCTTAAACGCCTTCATTAAATTCTTCATTAAATTCTTCATTGAATTCCTCATTCATATCATAACATATAACATTCTGATTTTCCACATTTCCATAACGTGCCTCGTCGGAATCCTTTCCAAGCATCATGGTTAAGATTAAGATGGCTGCTGCCGCAACCGCAATGACAATTGCCATAATCTTTGCCACACTCTTTGGATATTCTCCCTTAATCCGGCCGTTTTCTCCATTAATCAGAACGGTATAATTCTTTCCCTTATACGTATAGCTGGTCGAATAAACCGGAACCAGTACATGCTTATAGGTCTCCCTGTTAAACCTTGCATCAATCCGCACATCCCTAACAGTATCAAACCGCCTTAATACATCCTGTGAAGCAAGTTCTCTCAGTTCATTGCTCATAGTACGAAGTGCCTGATTATGCCCGGTCTCTAAATCGATGGTATAACTTTCAGCACTATAACCGGACATATAATCCGGTGAATAAGATGGCATGTTCTTCGTGTCATAAACGTCAATGCCGGCAAGCAGGCTCTTATCATTACGCTGTGCCGCACACACCAGCACATCATCAAAGAAATGCCTTACCACGCCGCTTGTAGGATACCAGTCTGTCACGGTTCTTGTCTGTGTCTTTCCTTCACTATCCTTATAATGTTCAGTCCGGTAACGTCCGCCGTAGGCACGATAATTTGCCACGGCATCCGCATCAAACGTCCAGTACGGAACATACATGCCGGAAAATTTGCCATGCTGATATAAATTTTTCAGTTCTCCGGGTGCCAGCCATCTTCCATGAATCCATTTTCGGAAAATTTCCCGCACATCCTGCTCTGTCTTCTTAAAGGTAACCACTCCGTCCGGAACAATGGTTTCCATCTGCTTATCCGCCATGACATATCTGGAACCACAGTATGGGCAGGCAAGTGCCGTACTGTTCTTATCTATTTCAATCGGTGCCCCGCAGCCCGTACAGGTCATGGTCACCGTCTGCTTTTCTTCTACCCTTAATTTACGAATCGCATTCATGTTAAGCGTATGCTCAACTATCTCTTCCCTGTTATTCTTAATTTCCACGACTGTGTCACAATTCGGACATTTTAACGATTGTGTCTTTACGTCAAACTCCATCACACCGCCGCAGGACTGGCAATAATAAATCTCCTCTGCCATAGGTTCCTCCACGCTTTTTTATGGTAACACTAATCAATAATAAAAAAGTCTTAGTCCAGAGCACTGCTTTGGACTAAGACCTGAAAATTACTGCTGAACGCCCATCTGTGCCTTCAATGCTGCAAGCTCATCATCAACGGCTGATGAAGGTGCTACATCATACTTTGCCTGCATGTCTCTCATGGATACACCCGGTGCAGTTGCATTCAGTTCAGACATTGCATTTGCCTTATCAAGCATGGCATCTGCCTTTGCTTCCATACGTTCAAAAGCTGAAAGACTTGCTTCCGAGCTTGATACACCGGAAACCATCTTGTTAATCTTCTCTGTTGTCTTGGCAACCTTAACCTTAGCCTTGATTGCATCTCTTCTGGAGTTCAATTCATTGATGTCGCCAACAAGCTTGTCGTGCATCTGTCTCATCTTTGCTGCATTCTCAGCTGCTGCAGTATAAGCAGTCTCAAGAGATGCCTGCTTGGAAACAAGCTGCTGCTTCTTCTCCAGGAATGCACGCGCATCTGCATCGTTGCCTGCAAGAACTGCTTTCTGTGCGTAATTCTGCATCTTCTCTACTTCCTGAATGCATTCATCCAGTTCTCTCTTGGCTCTTGTCTCCTCTGCCATGATTGCTGCAGTCTCAGCCTTAACCTTACCAAGGTCACTTTCTAAGTTACGTAAGTACTGGTCAATCATCTTCTCCGGATCTTCCATCTTATCCAGTAATGCGTTAATGTTTGATGACATAATGTCTTTAAATCTTGTTAAAATACCCATGTCTTCCTCCTAATCTCGCTACAGAAATCCATCTGTATATTCTGTAAATTACAACTTATATTATAGTATATTTTATTATGCTTGTCACTAAAAAATAAGTAAATTTTCTGTTACAAAATTGTTTACTAAATTTTCAGATTAGGTTATAATATTTAAATATATACGATTGAGGTTAGAAGCATCGAAAGGAGGAATCCGCATCATGGCAATGGATTCAAATTCATCCCATACAAGTGACACAAAGGAATTTGTAAATTCCGTGGTTAAG
>CAMEUH010000090.1 GCA_945938055.1 uncultured Eubacteriaceae bacterium
TTATACTTCTTACATAAATCTACACCAATCTGGATATGTGAGCCTTCAATTTCGTGGTCGATTGACTTACCTATATCATGTAACAGACCGGCACGCTTTGCCACCTTTACATCTAGGCCAATCTCACCTGCTAACAATCCTGAAAGCTGTGCAACTTCAATGGAATGCTTTAAAGCATTCTGTCCATAACTTGTACGGAATTTCATTCTACCCAGTAACTTAATCAGTTCCGGGTGAATTCCATGTACACCAACCTCAAGGGCTGCGGCTTCACCTTCCTCACGAATTAATGTTTCAACCTCTTTTTGAGCTTTTTCAACCATTTCCTCAATACGGGCTGGATGAATACGACCATCTACAATCAATTTTTCAAGAGCGATTCTTGCAACCTCTCTCTTAATTGGATCAAAGCCTGATAATACAACAGCTTCCGGAGTATCATCAATAATTAAGTCAACACCGGTCATCGTCTCAAGAGTACGGATATTACGGCCTTCACGTCCGATAATCCTTCCCTTCATCTCATCATTCGGAAGCTGGACAACGGAAATCGTTGTTTCGGCAACATGGTCTGCCGCACACTTCTGAATGGCTGTCACAACATATTCTCTTGCTTTCTTCTCGCATTCTTCTTTTGCTCTGCTATCTGCTTCTTTAATCATCATAGCAGTATCATGTTTAACTTCTTCTTCAACAGTTTTCAAAAGATATTCTTTTGCCTGTTCGGAGGTAAGACCAGAGATTCTTTCCAGTTCCTGCTGCCTCTTAGCACTAAGTTCCTCTACAACCTGCTTTTGTTTATCGAGTTCCTCTTCCTTTCGGGTAATACTCTGGTCACGCTTTTCAACAGCTTCCATCTTCTTGTCCAGAGTTTCCTCTTTCGAAAGCACTCTCCTCTCATAACGCTGTAATTCTGCTCGTCTTTCCCTGGTTTCTTTCTCAAGTTCATTCTTAGTCTTTAAAGACTCTTCCTTCGCTTCAAGTAAAGCTTCTCTCTTCTTTGTTTCAGCAGTCTTTAATGCATCGTCAATAATCTTATGTGCACGATTTTCAGCACTTTCAATCTTCTTTTGATCCGAAGCCTTATGTACTGCATTCGAGATTAACCAGGTAGCTGCTACAGAAATAACAAGCGTTACAACAACCGCAATGATTACACTTGTTATTGGCACAGGAGCACCTCCTTATTTAATTTTCATTGTACAAAATACAACAGATTAATTTTACATTATGCCAAGTCAAAAGTCAAGTAATTTGTGCATTTTACACAAAATTTTTCAGTACAATTTTTCGAATCTTATCATAATCATACCCTTTTCGTAATAGAAAGGCACAGAACTTATTCTTTACTTCTTCCGTGGAATTCTCCGCTGAAATCCCTTTCTTCTCCATCAGTCTGCGAATATTGGCTTCCTCATCCATTTCCGATTCAGAAAGAGCCTGTGCAATCCGGTCCCTGTCAACCCCTTTTCGCAGAAGCTCTTCCTTAATCTGTCTTTTACTTCTCGTCTTGCCATAACAATCCACATAACACTCAGCATAATCCGAATCATTAATCAGATGATTCCGTGAGAGCAGCTCCATGGATGCATCAATAATCATTTCCGGATAATATCCTTCTTTTAATTTGCGCCGCAATTCGCATTCCGTCATGCTTCTTCTTTCCAAAAGATTCAGACAACGTTCTCTTGCCCGCTTTGGAAGAATCTCATCCATGATTTCATGATACGCTTTTTCTGTGAGCAAAGCATCCTTTTCAATATGAAACCGACGGATTTCTCCCCGATATAAGGAAAACTGCAAATCATAATCAATCTCAACCCGCATCTTCCTCGTATTGATTTCCACAAGATTCGTTACCAGATGCTCCACTTATTCTACCTCAGTCTGCTCATCTGCTCCCACAGACTTCTTTCGGGATGTCTTTTCAGCCTCAGGTTCCTCTTTCTTGTCTTCATCCAGCTTGTAATACTCCCGTACTTTTTCGGCAACTTCCTGCATGATTTGTGGATTTTCCTTTAAAAATACCTTGGCATTCTCCCTGCCCTGTCCAATCTTATTGTCATTATAAGCAAACCATGCACCACTCTTATTAATAACATTGCAGTTTACTGCTAAATCAAGAATATCACCTTCGGTTGAAATCCCCTGCCCAAACATGATGTCAAACTCAGCTTCCTTAAAAGGTGGTGCCACCTTATTCTTAACCACCTTAACTCTGGTACGGTTACCGATTACTTCACCGCCCTGCTTTAGCGATTCAATTCTTCTGACGTCCATTCTGACCGATGCATAGAACTTGAGTGCTCGACCACCTGTGGTTGTCTCCGGATTTCCAAACATGACACCAACTTTTTCACGTAACTGGTTAATAAAAATAATGATACAGTTATTCTTATTCACAACTGCCGTCAGCTTTCTTAACGCTTGTGACATCAGTCTTGCCTGTAATCCCACATGGGAGTCACCCATCTCGCCATCAATTTCTGCCTTCGGCACTAATGCTGCAACAGAGTCCACGATAACAATATCAACTGCACCGGAACGTACCATTGTTTCCGTAATCTCCAATGCCTGTTCACCGTTATCCGGCTGGGATATGTACAAATTGTCAATATCAACACCGATATTCTTTGCATAAACCGGATCAAGTGCATGCTCTGCATCAATAAATGCTGCAATACCCCCTCTCTTCTGTACTTCTGCTACCATATGAAGTGCAACGGTGGTCTTACCACTGGATTCCGGTCCGTAAATCTCTACAATTCTTCCCTTCGGTACGCCACCTAATCCTAATGCTATATCCAGACTGAGAGAACCGGTCGGAACAGTCTCCACATTCATGTTATTCGCTGAATCACCCAGCTTCATAACCGTACATTTGCCATACTGTCTCTCAATATTTGCGATTGCCGCATCTAATGCTCTTAATTTATCATCTTTACCCATCTTCATTCTCCTTAATCGAACTTTTGTTCGTTTTCTATTAATATATTATTACATAAAATCAAAAGTGTCAACAAGTTTTTTCTTTTTTATCACCTCTATAAAAATAATGCATGGGGAAAAAAGGCGGAACGCCTGAAATCAGTATCATTACTGACAATAAGAGTCTATCATAAAAAGTTTTTTCTGTAAACACCCAAAAGAAAAACCGAATCAAAAACATGGGGCTCCCCATTCTTTCTAATTCGGTAATGTCTTTTACCATCATACATTTTCAATCTGCCAGTCAATCGGCTCCAGTCCATGTTCCTTTAAAAACTCATTTGCCTGGCTAAAATGCCTGCATCCAAAAAATCCCCTGTATGCAGAAAGCGGACTCGGATGTGGCGCTTTCAGAATCAAATGTTTCGGATTATTTAACATAGCTGCCTTTCGCTGTGCAGGACTGCCCCAGAGCATATATACAATCGGACGGTCCACTTCATTTAAAATCCGGATTGCCGCATCGGTAAACTCTTCCCAGCCAATGTCATGGTGGGAATTTGCCTGATGTGCACGCACCGTAAGCACTGTATTTAACATCATGACACCCTGCTTCGCCCATTTGGTCAGATATCCGTTGTTCGGAATAGAACATCCCAAATCATCATGCAGTTCCTTATAAATGTTAACCAGAGATGGCGGAATTTCCACATCCGGCTTTACCGAAAAGCAAAGGCCATGTGCCTGTCCCACATTATGATACGGGTCCTGTCCCAAAATCACAACCTTTACATCCTTAAGCGGTGTGAAATGAAATGCATTAAAAATATCATCTGCCGGAGGAAAGATTTCATATCTGGAATACTCCTCACGAACCCTGTTATAAAGTTTTCTGTAATATGGTTTGGAAAATTCAGGCTTTAAATATTCTGCCCAGTCATTTGCAATCGCTCCCATATTTCACCTGCTTCCGTTTAAATCATCCGCACCGGAATGTTATTTTCATGTAAATAATGCTTTAAATCACTAATCTCCATTTCCTTATAATGAAACAGAGAAGCCGCAAGTGCTGCATCTGCCATTCCATCCGTAAGAATGTCCCGAAAATGCTCCATGGTACCTGCACCACCGGATGCAATTACCGGAATGCTGACATTTTCTGCAACAGTTCTGGTAAGCTCCATGTCATATCCTGCTTTGGTTCCGTCACAATCCATGCTTGTGAGAAGAATTTCTCCTGCTCCAAGGCGGTTTGCCTTCATTGCCCATTCAATGGCATCAATACCGGTATCAATTCTTCCACCACTGCGGAAAATATTCCATCCACTGCCGTCAGCACGCCGTTTTGCATCAATTGCCACCACGACACACTGACTGCCAAATTTATCCGCTGCCTCACTAATAAGGGTCGGATTTAAGATTGCCGCTGAATTCACTGCAATTTTATCTGCACCTTCCCGCAAAAGCTTCTTAAAATCCTCCACACTCTTGATTCCGCCTCCCACAGTAAACGGAATAAAGACTTTTTCTGCCACACGACGCACCAGTTCCACGGTAGTATCTCTTCCATCCGAAGTTGCGGTAATATCCAGAAAGACAATCTCGTCCGCACCAGATTTATCATAGATGGAAGCAACCTCCACCGGGTCACCTGCATCTTTCAAATTGACAAAATTCGTTCCTTTTACAACACGTCCGTCCTTACAATCCAGACATGGAATAATTCTTTTGGTAAACATCTTATGCCTCCTTTAAAGACTGGCAAAATTTTTCAAAATCCGCAAGCCCACATCACTGCTTTTTTCCGGATGAAACTGGCATGCAAATACATTTCCCGATTCAACGGATGCATGAATATGCGTGCAATATTCCGCGGAAGCAGCAACAATGGCTTCCTCTTCTGCCTTCAGATAATATGAATGCACAAAATACACATATGCACCATTTTTAATTCCCTTGAACAATCTGGAACCTTCCTTTATCTCTAAGGAATTCCATCCCATGTGAGGAATCTTATAGCCCTCGGTTTCCGGAATTTTTAAAATTCTGCCCGGCAGAATGCCAAGTCCCTTCACACCCTTTGCTTCATCGCTTTCTTCAAACAAAAGCTGTAATCCCAGGCAAATTCCAAGAAAAGGGGTCTTTCTTCTTACCACTTCTTCAATCGTCTCTACCAGTCCAAATCGATGCAGTTTCTCCATGGCATCACCAAATGCCCCGACTCCCGGAAGAATCACCTTATCAGCCGCCAGAATTTCTCCAGGTTTTCTGGAAACAATCACTTCTTCTCCAAGGGAAATCAATGCCTTTTCAACACTTTTCAAATTTCCAGCATCATAATCAATTATCGCAATCATTGTACGATTCCTCCATAGCTTTCCAAGATGTATACATATTGTTCGTAGTCTGTAATTGCCCCATAGCTGCGTGCCATGGCTTCGGAAATTCCATACTGCCTAAGTGCCGTAAGAATCAGTTCCTTTACATTATCCAAGTCACCGGAAACCCCAAGTTCTTCCGCCTTCCCATAATATACATCATATTCCTTAATTCCTTTTATCAGGGAATCCAGTGCTTCAAACGAAAGTTTCATTTTCAGATACCGTTCATAGGAATTATACTGTTTCTGAACATACATAATTGTGGTAATCTGCTCCTTTAATGCGGTATCTTCTTCATTCTTCGGTTCAATTCCGGCAATTGCCTCATACGCCAGCTGATATTTTTTATCAACCAGATAATAAGTCGCCTGATCCAATGCCTGTTCATAAGAAAATGAATGAATGAAAAAATAGACATATCCCGTAATCCCCACAATGATTACCAGCATGATGATGATTACTACCGGCTTTATGGAAATCAACTCCGATGGGTTTACCGGTGCCTTCTCTTTTTTAATTTTCGGCTGTTTTGGTTTCTTCGGCTTTTTCTCTTTAACCTTTTTTTCTTTTGGCTCTTTCTTTTTCTTTTCCTTCTTCTTTTTCTCTTTTTTTCCAAGCTCCGGAATATCTTCCAGTTCAGGAATATCCCCCATTTCCGGAATCGGCTCGCCACCTCCTGCAATCGGGGTCTCGACTTCGTTATTTTTCTTACTCTTAGAGAAAAGACCTTTTTTCTTAACCTTTTTTTCTTTTCCTAATAATTCGCCATTTTCATCAAACAGTTCATCAAGAACCTGCTGATTTTCATTGACATTTTCCTTTTGTTCCTGCTTTTCCTTCTTTTTGAATATTCCAAGCAATAATCCAAGAAGTCCGCTTTTTTTCGCGCCTGCATCCTTTTCTTTGGCTTTTTTCTCAGGAATCTGCGCTAGAGATTGTTTGTTATCACTACTTTGTTCTTTCTCCGATTCGTTCCCGGCATCCAGAGAATTGGAATTCACATCGATTCCGGCATCCGCAATCTGGTTCAAAAGCTCCGTAATTCCTGCAGATTTATCTTCGCCTTCCTCGCTATATGAAATGGCTTCTTCCATACCATTTTCCACGGAATCACTTTCGTTCTGCAGATTCTCAAGTTTTTTTAACTCTTCCTCTGACAAACCGGAAAGTGTGCCTTCTTCCTGTTCCTCTATTCCATCTGTTCCAAGAAGTTCTCTTAATTCATCATCTACAGGAATATTCGAAAAATCCACTTCCTCATCGTTTTTTTCCTGTACTTCCTGCTGTGCATCCACAAAATTCTCTGCAGCCTGCTGACTCTGCTGTATTTCATTTTCCACATCAGTAAAAATATCATCCAGCATATTAATCAGATGATTCTCTCCTTCTGATTCATTTTCCGTTATGTCTATGTACTGCGTTGGTGGTTCCGTCTGTTCTGGCTGTTCAATCTCTACTGGTGGTTCAATTTGTTCTGGCTGCTCAATCTCTACTGGCTCCTCGATTTGCTCTGACTGTTCAATCTGTCCGGCTTCCTCTTTGCTTTCCTCTTCTGTCAGGACTTTTTGAATATACTGGTCAATTAATTCATCCTCTGATTCTTCCTGATGTTCTGCCTGGGTCTGACTTTCCGGCTCCGGCGGTTCTTCCTGCCCGTTCCTTTCCTCCTGCTCGAGCACATCATTGACTGTCATTTCATTCCAGTTTTCTGCCTTATCGCTGGAAAACATTGCCGCCATGGGATTTATGTCGTCAAAACGCATTTTCTGATAAATATCTTCTTCCTCAGTATTCTTTTCATTCTCAACCGGAGTTTCAAATGTTTCTGGCACCTGAAGATTCGAATCCGTTGTAAAAAGTGCATCTGCAGAAACAGATTCCTTTTTTTCCGTTATTGACTTTAACAGATTATCCAGATAATCTTCTTCATTTTGAAATGCCATGACATTTTCACCTCCAAAATAATACTAAAATTTTATCATATTTTATAAAATACTACAATTATGAAAATAAATCCTACCGACTTTTTTTCGTCTCCCATAATTTATCTGCAAAAGCAAATGGATTTTCCTGAATAGAAATCATTCGGTCCTTTAACTCTGCCGTAATCTGCGGAAATCGCTGATTTATACGGTAAAAGACTGCTTTCTGATTAATCATGACAATCTTTTCAAAAGGAAGACGGATTAATGACATCATGGAAAAATCACATCCGATTTCCATTACCAGCAGTTTTTTATTTAATGTTCCCTGAAGCCATTTATGATACAAATTCCACTGTTTCAGATACCCTGATTCATTATAATAATTTTTATTAAATACATTAGGTTCCAGAGATGTATTGCATTTTGGACATTTGATTTCTTCGTCTTTTTTCCAGAAATCTTCCGGCATGTCCATAATTCCATCATTTTCCGGACAATGGCACTGTGCTTTATACATGTTGCCGCAAGGTGCTGCCACACGAATTGGATTGATTTTGCTTTGATGAATCAATCCATCCACGTTGGTTGTAATAATAAAATAATTTTTCCCGGAAAGAGCCTGTTCCATGGCATTATAAAAAGAAATAATCTTCGAGTTTTCTTCTTCATCATATGAATCATGATACTGCTTCCAGAACTGCCTGTCATGGGTTTCATTAAAATCAAATGGTAACGATGCCTCTTCCCCAATACCAACCAGAACCATATCACTTTCTTCTATCTCATTTAATAGTTTTTCAAACATTTCCGTCTCCTTTAGCCAATCTTTTTATAAACGCAAAAGAATAGCGCTTTGAAAAAATTCAAAGCGCCTAACTCCTATTTCATCAATAACTTATCAATCTCATCAACAAGCATTCCTATTTCCGGTTTCGATAACTGAACATCGGCTCCAAGCGACTCTCCCTTTTTCCTCATCTGTTCGTCAATGAGTGATGAAAAGATAATGACAGGTATTGACTTTAATTCCGGGTCATCTTTGATTAATTTTGTCAGACGGTGTCCATCCATCAACGGCATCTCAATATCCGTAATGACACATTTAACCTTATCTGCATAACTTCCTTCTTTCTTAAACATCTGCAGCATATCCCATGCAATCTGTCCATTACCACACGGTGTCACATCAGCATAACCCGATTTATGTAATGAATCCACAATTAATTTCATCAATAATGGAGAATCTTCTGCAATCAAAATCGGAGAATCATTTCGACTTCTTCCGCTTAATCGTTCCACATCAGACACCTTAAGACCCGTTTCCGGATTAATGTCGGAAACAATTCTTTCAAAATCCAGTATGATAATAAGTTTTCCATCAATCTTAACAATTCCTGTTGCAATCGCAGTTTCAGAAGTACTAATCATCTTATCCGGAGTGATGATATCTGCCCATGAAACACGATGAATTCCAAGAACCTTCTGCACATGAAATGCAACATTCAGCTTATTAAAGTTCGTTATGATAAACATATCACCTGATGGGTCCTCAGATTCCGGAAGATTGATTACCTTTGCCAAATTAATTACTGTTATCATCAAATCTCTAGGCATAAAAATGCCTTCAACACATTTGTGTGAATTAGGAATCGGTGTTACTTTATTATATGGTACAATTTCTCTGACCTTCGCCACATTAATACCATAATGATTATTGCCTATTGTGAACTCCAAAACTTCCAGTTCATTCGTTCCACTTTCCATCAAAATATTTGTATCCATGTGATTCCCTCCTAAATACATCTATATGTAAATTATAGCAGAATGACTATAAAATAACAATAATTAATCAAAAATCATTGCAAAAAATGACAATAAAAAAAGTGGCATCAAATACCACTTGATTCAACTTATTAAATTAACCTTTTCTCTGCACATCAAAGTATGTTTTCCATCCGTTTCTTCTTTTTCTTC
>CAMEUH010000091.1 GCA_945938055.1 uncultured Eubacteriaceae bacterium
GCAGCCAAGGCAATGAATGCCACAAGTGAAGCAGAAAGAATTACTATTCACATTGCTCCCGGAACATACAGGGAACAGATTATAATCGAGGCACCATACATTACTTTAGTAAATGATGAGCCATCGAAGGAAGTTTTGCTTACCTGGTATTATGGTACAGGTTATAACTATTATAGTGCGGATTCAACAGGTTTTTATAATGTTGAAAACCAATATGACCAGTATGCAAAGAATTCTGCAGGAAAGTGGGGAACTTCAACCTATGTAAAGAAATCGGCAACAGCATTCAGGGCAGAGAATATTACATTTGAGGCTTCCTTTAACCGGTACATTACGGATGAAGAAATTGCTGACGGTGTGGAAGTCAGTGGAAAGGAAACAATTTCTTTTGTAAGAAAATATGGTGCGGACGTAACAACAAAGGCTGCAACGGAAAGAGCTGCTGCAATCTGTGTTGAAGCTGACCAGTCAGAATTCTACAATTGTAACTTCCTTGGTAGCCAGGATACACTGTATACAGGTGACAGTTCGGTTCATTCATATTACAAGAACTGCTTTATCGAAGGAAATACAGACTTTATCTTTGGTGATGGAGATATTGTTTTTGATAACTGTGAACTGAGTTTCTATGGATATAAAGATACAGAACAGTATGGATATATTACAGCGGCAAAAGATGCTGCAGTACAGGGTTATTTATTTAGAAACTGTACGGTAACAACAAATAATGAGCTTAAAGTAGTGCCAGGATATTTAGGAAGACCATGGGGGGCAGGTGCGAAAGTTACATTTATAAATACAAAACTTGAGAGGGCTTCGGTGATTGTATCGGAAGGCTGGAAAGACTGGGATGCAAGGCTTGCAAAGAATGCGAATTACAAGGAATACAACACGGCGGCACTTGATGGAGCAGTCGTTGATACTTCTTCAAGAACGGAGGGAACAGTCGTATCTTCCAATCCTGTTCCGGACGTAACAACATATTTTGGAAGCTGGACACCAAAATACTATGTGGCGGAAGCATCAAAGGTTGAATTTACAACAAAGCCTTATGTTGTGGATAACGGTGATATTAATACTCCGTATCCGGGACATACTCTTACGGCTTGCTATTCGCTTGGAGAAGCAAATGATGCCAATGATGCGTCCATTATTAAATGGTATCGTGTATCAGGTTCCACAGAAACACTTGTTAAGACATCAACGGCAACAGTCGATAAGACTTATCAGATTACAAGCGAAGATGTAGGAAGCAATATTAAGGTTGTTGTTGTTCCAACAACAGTAAGCAATAATATGGGAAGCGAAGCTTCTTATACAGTAGAGGTTGCTGTTAAGGAAGGTTATGAAGATCCATCTTCCTCTTCGTCAGATGCAATTTTAGGTGATGGAGTCAATATTTTCCTTGCAGGTGATTCTACGGTAAAGGACTATTCTGCAGCCGGCATGTACATGGCAGGAAAACCACAGAACGAAGGTTCATGGGGTGAATCCTTACAGGCATTTTTCAATGCGGACAAAGTAACGATTGTAAACTATGCAAATGGCGGCCGGAGTGCAAGAAACTTTATTAATGAAGGATCTTTAGATAAGATTGCAGAAAATATTTCAGAAGGTGATTATCTGTTCATCCAGTTTGGACATAATGACTGCTCCAATGCTTCCGGTTATCTGGAGGACCGGTATGTTCCGCTTGGTGAGCCGGATGCCAATGGGGTATATCCGGTAACCGCAGGTACAAAGGTTTCCACACCATCGTCTCTGGTAAGCAAATATGGTGACACATTCTATTCCTATGATTGTGGCGGTACATATAAGTGGTATTTATTACAGTACATTAATGTGGCAAGAGAAAAAGGTGCAATTCCGGTACTGGTAACGCCGGTTTCCAGAATGTATTATACAAGTGAGGGTACCATTAAGCCGCATCATGATTCAACAGATAAGACAACCAATACACAGGTAACATCCAATAATGCTTATGTAACGGCGGTAAAACAGCTGGCAGAAGATGAGGGCGTTCTTATTATTGATGGATTTGAATTAACAAAGAACATGTATGAGAATGCATATAAGGCTGATCCATCCGCGTCAGGCGAAACATCTGTATATGGAGCACAGATAATGGCTAGTGGTGAAAAAACACATTCTAATAAGTTAGGTGGTTTTATCACAGCTGCTTATATTGCATCAACAATTCAGAACATGAACATGAACATTTCTTATGCAGTCTGCATGCCATCAAAGGTGATTGGTGAAACAGCAGATGGTATTACGGTTTACTCCGTAACAGGAAATCATGTACTGACGGCATATGACATTACATCAAATTATGCAGCAAAAGCTGATTATTGGACTGGTGTCGGACAGGATCTGATTAATGCAATCGGTAAGAAAGCAGAGGAACTTGCAGCATCGGGCGGACCAGGAAATACTCCGGATAAAGATAATATTAAGGCGTTTGTTGAGAGATTATACAGTCTTGTATTAAACAGGGTTCCGGGTGAAGAGGAACAGCAGGGCTGGATTAATGCACTTGCGAATAAGGAATCCAGTGGTGTGGATGCCGGTTTTGGATTTGTCTTTAGTCCGGAAGGAATTGACAGGAACTTCAGTAATGAAGAATTTGTTGAAATTCTTTATAATACGTTCATGGGTCGTCCATCGGATGAAGGTGGCAAAGCAGCATGGGTATCACAGCTTGATGCCGGTGTGGACCGTGAAAAAGTATTTGAAGGTTTTGTATATTCTCCGGAATTTGCAGAAATCTGTGACAATTATGGAATCGAAGTTGGCGATGTAAATAATGTGGATGCATTAAAGGAAGTGCTGAATCTGTACCGTAACCAGAATGCTGACATTACAAAGTTTGTGGCAAGATGTTATAAAGAAATTTTAGACAGAATTCCGGATGCGGAAGGACTGGAAGCTTGGTGCAAGGTAATTATTACCGAAGAAAACACACCGAGAGATGTTGCAGCAGAAGGCTTCTTGTTCTCGGATGAATTCCGAAGCAAAAAGATTACGGATACCGAATATGTACAGATTCTCTACAGAGCATTTTTAGACAGAGAAGCGGATGAAACCGGTCTTTCTGACTGGACAGGTGTCCTTGCAGGCGGAGAAGAAACCCGGGATGACATTATCGATGGATTTGCAAATTCGGATGAATTCAAAGGCGTTTTAAAAGAATTTGGTCTGGCTGAGTAATTAAGTAATAATTAGTTAGCGAGGATACATAATACGACAGGCTGTCATGGGGACAAGGTGTCCAACATGGCGGCCTGTTTTTATATAATGGAAGATTTTTTCTTACGGAGAATTCTTGATATATTTTTGTCTCAATTTCTCTAGAAATTTTGAATTCAAATTTTCGTATTAAGTACTATTCAGTATATTGTTTTATCAAAAAATAACCTAAACATAACATAAAGTTCTTACAGATTTTACAATCAAATAACATAATGTAATAATCTAAAAAAGAAAGTGAGGAAAAATTAAATGATTCCAAAAGTATTTAAACGGTTTGGAAAAACCGTATTGAGTGTGCTGCTTGTCAGTATACTCTGTTTTAGCTCTATTTTTGTTGCAATGGCAGAAGAACTCATTGCAGAAGAGAAACCTGTGCTAAATGGTGATGTATATGAAATAGCAACTGCAGAGCAATTGCTGTATCTCAGTCAGAATTATGGCACGGATGACTGCCCTAAAACAGCAACTTATATGCTTACGGCAGATATAGATATGTCAAATATCACAAACTTTAAACCAATAGGACGTTTTTATGGCGTCTTTGATGGCAATTATCATATAATCAACAATTTGACAATCGACAAGGGCGACTCGGGTACGGTAGGATTTTTCAATCATCTGGGCGATTCAGATGTTCAGGCAGTAGTTAAAAATCTCGGACTTACCAACATTTATGTTCGCGGTACTAATACAGTCGGTGGTATTTGTGGGATGCTTTGGGGAACAGTAGAAAACTGTTTCGTCACAGGCGAAGTTGTAGGCAACAACCATGGTATTGGCGGTATTGCCGGTCGTACTCCGGCTTTTTCATCAGGTAGCGTAAATAAGCAACCTACAGAGGAGGAAGCTGCAAAAGCTACTATTCGTAACTGCTATACGGTCGTTACTGTCCGTGAGGAAGGTTCTGCCGACAGCCAGGGCGGTCTTGTGGGACGTAGTTTAAATCCATATACCACAATTGAAAATTCGTATGCTGCAGGTGTAGTTGAAGGTTATAACCGTGTCGGCGGTCTCGTGGGCGATCTTCGCGAAGGCGGAGTTGTTCGCGGATGTGTTGCTGCCAATCCGATGGTAACCGGTACACAGTCTGTTTCTTCGGCAATTGGTAGAATATTAGTTGACCCCGAACAAACTGCAACGAATATTCTTTCCTGGGACAAGATGAAAAAAACTGGTCCGGGAGGTACTTTAGACGGCAAAACAGTTAATATGGATGAATTGCAGACCATAGATACCTTTAAGGATCTTGGCTGGGATTTTGAAAACACATGGGATTTCCTTACCTTTACCGACAATGGTAAAACCTATGGTTGTCCGGTACTTAAAGGCTTTGAAAAACAGGATTATACCTATGATTTTGAAACATACCTTTCAACCATCAGTTTTTCTCTCGTTTCTACTGAACAGACTGCAAATTCGCTAACACTTAAAATCGAAAATGTGGCAGATAGTGAGGATGAGAATTATAGTGCAAGTCAGTATTGCATTATTCAATCTAAGAAAAAACCACTTAGCGAACAAATTGTCTGGCAGGATTCCGATGAAAAAACCTTTACAGACCTTTCTCCAAGCAGTCCCTATTCATTTTGGGGCAGAGTAAAAAATGCTGACGGAAAGGAAAGCAGCTGGGTTTCCCTACAGGTGTATACAAAATATAAAATTTCAACCGACAAAAATCCGATGAATATTGCCGTGGCAATGACTGAGGAGCCATCGACAAGCGCAACCGTCAGCTGGGCAACTCCCGATATTACATTGACACATCCGGTAGTTCAGCTTATTAAGAAATCTGCATCAGAAACTCTTCCTGCGGATGGACAGTTAAGCTTTGAAGGAACCACAGATGTGAGGGAAATATCCATGACAACCAATGAAAAGCTCCTTGATGGTATCAGAGGCTTTTACACAGTATCGCTGACGGGTCTTGAGCCTGATACGGAATATGTCTACCGTGTTGGAGATGCAGAGCAGGGATATTGGAGCACGTTAGGAAGTTTTTCAACCGCCCCTGTAGAGAACAAAGCGATAACTTTTATTTATATGTCCGATTCCCAGGTGTCAAACTCAAGTGATGCATTCCGAACAACCTTTAATACGGCGCAACGTTTGTATCCGAATGCAACCTTCACCTATTTCGGTGGTGATATGACCGAAAATGGTTTTGCACATGGTCAGTGGGATTTACTTTTTGAGGGTGGTCAGGATGCATTTAGAAAAACCGTTGTATCCGCTACCACTGGCAATCATGACCGTAATAAGGATATGAGTCTGTACTTCAATCAACCTGAAACAATCTATCCGGATGTATATTCCTTTGACTACGGCAACGCACATTTTATGGTGCTTAACACCGAGTATTACAGCGATGAAGAATTGGACAAACAGATTGAATGGCTTCGTTCGGAGGTTGAGGCTTCCAATAAAGGTTTTAATATTGTTATGCTACATAAAGCACTTTATTCTGCAACAGATCATGTTGATGACGCTGATGTAGATGCAATTCGTGCAAAGCTTGTACCGGTATTTCAGGAATTAAATATAGACGTGGTAATTCAGGGACATGATCACAGCTTTTCACGCGGTTTTATAAAGGACGGCAACAATGCAAATGCGGAAAAATTTGATGATCAGGGCACGGAAGTCTTTACCAAACCAAGTGCACCGTTGTATTTTATTAATGGCATCTGCGGAAGTTCAAAATGGTACAAAAAAATTCAATATGACGCATCATTGTATCACTATGTTACACCTGACTATGAATTTATTGATAAGACCTCAGCAACATATGAAACCACAATGGAAGATCAGAGCTATACCGCAATTACCATTGATGGCGATAACATGACTTTGGATACCTATTATATGCATTATGATAAGGAAAATCCTAACGGTTACATTCAGGAACCGTATTTGTTTGATTCTATTGTAATTTCAAAAGGAAACTATGTTACCAAGGAGCAGAGAGCTGTTATTAAGGCGTTTGTTGAGAGATTATACAGTCTTGTATTAAACAGGGTTCCGGGTGAAGAGGAACAGCAGGGCTGGATTAATGCACTTGCGAATAAGGAATCCAGTGGTGTGGATGCCGGTTTTGGATTTGTCTTTAGTCCGGAAGGAATTGACAGGAACTTCAGTAATGAAGAATTTGTTGAAATTCTTTATAATACGTTCATGGGTCGTCCATCGGATGAAGGTGGCAAAGCAGCATGGGTATCACAGCTTGATGCCGGTGTGGACCGTGAAAAAGTATTTGAAGGTTTTGTATATTCTCCGGAATTTGCAGAAATCTGTGACAATTATGGAATCGAAGTTGGCGATGTAAATAATGTGGATGCATTAAAGGAAGTGCTGAATCTGTACCGTAACCAGAATGCTGACATTACAAAGTTTGTGGCAAGATGTTATAAAGAAATTTTAGACAGAATTCCGGATGCGGAAGGACTGGAAGCTTGGTGCAAGGTAATTATTACCGAAGAAAACACACCGAGAGATGTTGCAGCAGAAGGCTTCTTGTTCTCGGATGAATTCCGAAGCAAAAAGATTACGGATACCGAATATGTACAGATTCTCTACAGAGCATTTTTAGACAGAGAAGCGGATGAAACCGGTCTTTCTGACTGGACAGGTGTCCTTGCAGGCGGAGAAGAAACCCGGGATGACATTATCGATGGATTTGCAAATTCAGATGAATTTAAGGAAGTTTTGAAGGAATTCGGTCTGGCGGAATAAAGTTGCTATAAAATATAATGGGCAGGCTGCCGTGGTAGTTTTTGAAAACCAGGGTGGCCTGTTTTTGCTTTAGGATTTGTGGTGTAAAGGACGGATGTCCGGGGTAGGAGCAGTATGGCGAGCGTCCCCCTGACACCAAGTGCTATGTGAGTTACAAATTGTGTTTTTCTAGCACAATACATTTCAATTATTAACTAGTGACGAGAACGTCTGCTATTGCCCTCCATGGCAAGAGTAGACTCAATCCGCCGTCCTGGCGGATTGTCTCTGAATACTTTTGTATTGTGCAAGAAAAACTTACAATTCTCCACTAACATAGCACTTGGTGTCAGGGGGACACTCGCCATACTGTTCCTACCCCGGACATCCTGTTCTCTGAGCAAATTTCAATCCACTTTTGCCAGCGATATTAAAAGGCGTTTGTGCAGTTAACCTTTCATTTAAAAAATTTTATCCCCCAAACACTTTGATTTCATGGAGCCGGTTAGTGTATAATGATATATATGATATATGGAATATTGGAGGCAAAATATGAAGTATAGGACAGGGGATTTATCGAAAATATTAAGTGTTTCTTCCAATACAATCAGGCGCTATGAAGAAAAAGGATATTTGCATTCCATTCGGGAAGAAAAGAGTGATTATCGGTATTTTGATAATTCGGATGTTACCAAAATGGTTTTTATCAGTAAATATAGAAAAATAGGATTTAGCCATGATCAGATTGCTAAGATGTTTCAGTCCGATTTTTTTACAAGCATGGAAATATGCAAGGATAAGCTGGCTGAGCTGGACAGGCAGATTGCTACCCTGACGGCAGTGCGGCATATGCTTAAGGACGATATTGTTCTCATGAATCGTGTGAAAGATCAGGAAATAAAAGTTTATGAACGTAATTGTGTTGGTTTTTATTATGTGTCTTATCAGAAAAACGGGAAGTTGTTATTGGACAAGCAAAGAATTGATAAATTGTATGATTTTATGTATATTTGTCCGGAAATAAAATATTGTTACATTTTCCGAAAAGAAAACATATTAAAAGGGAAATTAATCTATGAGGAAGCAATTGCGATTAAGAAAGTGGATGCTGCGAAATTTGCCATAGCCATTGATGATGAAAGCATCGAGAGTTATGATGAACAGCCAAGTCTGATGAGGATTGTAAAGGTTCCGATTGACTTTACGAATGAGGATACAATATCGGAAGAAGAGGCAAGGAAAATCATTTATGATGATTTACTTGATATGATGAAAGATAGGGGATGTAAACTTGCCGGAGATGCCATAGCAATTAAAATTGGTTTTTCGAAAGAGGGAAATGCCGAGGAACAGTACTTATTGATGAGTATGCCCGTGGAAGTTATATAGAATTATTAAAAAAGTGATTGAAAAAGGCAGAAGATTGTGCAAAATACACAAAAACAGTCATCTGCTTTTTCTATTTGTGACATTGACTATGACATAATGTCATACTATACGATTAAAATAATGTATTAGAAAAAATACAATTTATTAAGGAGGAATCATTCATGTGTAGCAAGACAATAAAACTTATCAGACGTATTACCGCCTGGGGATGTGTGATAGCCATGATGGCGGGTATCATGGTTACGGACGTAAGCGTTGTACATGCGGCTGGTGGAAGAAAAATCGATGTATGGGATATGGGTTGTGTCCAAGAATCAAATACAACAGCATACACGAATAACATTACAAAGGAGACCTGGGACAATTTTGATGGGGTGACGACATCAGGTAGCTTTTCAGGAGCCGATAATACAGCGTATGATTTTCAATTTGGTACGAGCGATTTGACATTAACGTATTTAACAAAGGACAGACTTTTTGGCCCTTCGACCAAAAATTATGGTACGAACTCACTGTCAACTGCAGAATACCCGGATGGATATACGGCAGCAGGAATGTATTACTGTAATGGTAACGGCGGTGAAAACAGAAGATATTTTACAATGAAAAAAAATGAAGTCCATGACAGACTTCATTGATTTGACAGGAAATATGATTATTTCTTTGTCAGAGAACCTTCCTTTGTCTTTGTCTTTGCATAGATGGAGCATAACAGTCCACCGACAACGCAGGAGCAGATTGCATTCATGACAAATGCGATACCACCCTGTGTGAAGACAAGAGAAACAGGTTCAGCATAAATGACAATGTCAAGAACAGGAGCAACGATGATCCATGCTACGGCATTGGCAA
>CAMEUH010000092.1 GCA_945938055.1 uncultured Eubacteriaceae bacterium
CATTAGAAAGAAACGCAACCAGAAAGGTAATAATCATGATTGGCAAAAGACTTTTCAGAATATTAATAATCATGTCATTCAGCGTTGCAAGTAAAAGATTATTATTCGGTGCAATCCTCCTGTCACCAATAATAACGCCAAAAAGCTTGTAACAGTCCTCAAAGCATTGCATGAAGGCTTCTCCCATGCTGGCAGAATAATATTTTAAGATTAAGAATAACGCAAATAAGGACACGGCACTTACTAATTCCTTACTCTTAGCTACCTGTCCTTCTTTTCTTGCATCATCCAGCTTTTTGGCAGTTGCCGGTTCTGTTTTTTCACCACCCGGACCATCCTTGGCAAAAAACTGGAGATTATATTCTAATACTAATGTTCTTTTATTAAAATCCATCCAACTCACCTAACTTATGGGACTCATTCCCTGAACAAGCTTATAAATCATCTGCTCCATTAACTGGTATAAGACATTTGCCACACTTGGAAGCATGTAAACCACCAAAACCAGAACGCAGATTCCTCCTATAATTTTCAGCTGCATTCCAATGACAAACATGTTCATGTGCGGTGCAACTCTTGCCATAATGGCAAGAACAGCATTTAAAAGCAGCATACTAGCAAATATAGGAAGGGATATTCGGAATCCAATTGCCAGAAACTGCCCCATAAAACTAATAACATTCGGATAAAGAGATGGATTAACTGTCATCTTTCCCACCGGAATATGCCGAAATGTCTCCACAATCGCTGCAATAAGATATTGATGCAGCCCGGATGCCATTAAAATTAACATGACAATATAATAATAAATACTTCCAACGATACCATTCTGTGTATGGTTCGTGGGATCCATTACCGTTGCCATGGAAAGGCCGATATCCATGTCAATGAACCTTCCTGCAAAATGAATGATCTGCATGGTAAAATTACAGATGCCACCCAAAAGCAGTCCCACTACTGCTTCTTTTATTACCAGACCTGCATAATCTATCACACCGGTATATTCATAGGATGCTTCCGGATAAAGTTCAAAAGCTATCACCGATACAAAAAAAGCAAATCCGATTCTGACCTTCCGTGGTACATTTGCAGTATTAAAAAAAGGCGCCACATATACAAAGGATGCAATTCGCATTAAAATCAGCAGAAATAGTTCCCATTCCGAGAAAAAAGTTTCATACGATATCATACTTTCACCTGATGTACATTGAGAAATTAGACCACAACTGAACCACATATTCTCCTATAGAGTTGGCAATCCATGAGCCAAGCAGCATTAATGAGAGAAAAATGGCAAGAAGCTTTGGAACAAATGTAAGCGTCTGTTCCTGTATGGAAGTCAGTGTCTGAAACAGACTGACAATTAAACCGACTACCAAAGATATGATTAACAATGGCAGGGAAGCTTTTAGGATCACCCACAAAGTCTCTCTTGCTACCATGATTACTTCACCCTGTGACATAAAAACACCTCTTTACTCAATAAACGTTCTATCAGGCTAATTTCCAACTGCCTAATAGAACGTCATTACAAGATTCTTTATTACCAGATTCCATCCATCTACCATGACAAATAACAATACCTTAAATGGTAATGAAATAATAGTCGGAGCCAGCATCATCATACCCATGGACATAAGCGTTGATGCCACAACCATGTCAATAACAATAAACGGCAGATAAATCAGAAATCCTATTGTAAATGCAATTCTTAGTTCACTAATAATAAAGCTGGGAATAATAACCGTTAACGGAATATCATCATAATCTTCGATATCTTCCAGCTGGGCAATCTCAACAAAAGTCTTAATATCCTGATCCGGAGTCTGTCGAATCATAAAGTCCCTCAAAGGCTCCACACCTCGTTCAAACGCCTCTTCTGCACTAATCTCATTATTCGCAAGAGGCTTAATTGCCACATTATTTATTTCCGTAAACGTCGGCATCATGATAAAAAACGTCAAAAATAACGCAAGACCGGTCAGCACCTGATTGGGCGGAACAGTCTGGGTACCCATCGCCGTTCTGATAAAATGCAGAACAATGATGATTCTGGTAAATGACGTCAGTAATATCAGAATGGATGGTGCCAGCGAAAGAATGGTCAGAACAAGCAGCATCTGCAAAACACTTGCAAGGTCTGAGCCATCACCTGCCGCAATACCAATGCTTATCAGATTTCTGGAATCTTCATCCTCCGACGATGCCGCATCGCCTTCTTCTGTAGGTTCTTCCATTGTTACTGCGTCAATAATGCCCGTTGCATAAATCTTCTGGCAAAAGACACCTGATACCGCCATGACCGTAACAAAGATAAGAAATACTTTAATGATCGTTTTCTTCATTATTAAGCACCTGTCCGTTTTTTCTGAATTTCTCCAAAATGTTCTTAAAGCTGTCTCCCGTGCTTTGGGATGAAGAAAAATCCAAATCTTCTTCCTTTAATTCACACAAATATGTAATGTTATCCTTGCTGACTCCGATTACAAAGTAACGGTTTCCTATTTTCACAATCTGCAAAAATTTACCATTAGAAACGCTTACTGTTTCCATTACCTGAATATTCTTTCCTGCCATCTGCTGCTTTTGAAAATTTCCAGCAAACCGCGTCGCCCAATAGGTCAGAAACAATACGAGAATAAATATGAGAAATATCGTCAGCAACTGGGCAACGGAACGTATTCCGTCCATACCTGCTGTCAGAGTAACCATCACTAACCAACTACTTTCTTAACAGCTTCAATAACACGATCTGCCTGGAATGGTTTTACAATGAAATCCTTGGCTCCAGACTGGATAGATTCAATAACCATTGCCTGCTGTCCCATTGCAGAACACATGATGACACTTGCACTCGCATCTCCTTCTTTAATCTTCTTAAGAGCCTGAATGCCATCCATCTCCGGCATGGTGATATCCATCAGTACAAGATCCGGCTTCAGCTCCGCATATTTTTCAACGGCCTTTAATCCATTTTCTGCTTCACCAACCACCGTATATCCGTTCTTAGTTAAAATATCCTTAATCATCATGCGCATAAACGCTGCATCATCACACACTAAAATATTTTTTGCCATAGTAATAATCTCCTATCATAACTCAATATTTAAGAAATGGTATAACAATATTATACAATATTCTGAAAAATTTTCCTACTATTTTTTTCTTATTGACAATTATTTTATTACTTCCGTAATTCTGATACCAAAACTCTCTTCAATTACAACAACTTCGCCCTTTGCAACATATTTCCCATTGACCAGGACATCAATTGGTTCACCGGCAATCTTGTTCAGTTCCACAATGGTACCCGGTGCAAATTCCAGAATTTCTGAAATGGATTTATGTGTTCTTCCCAGTTCAACCGTAACCTCCAACGGAACATCCATAATCAGATTAATATTTTCTTTCTGGGTGACAGCCGCAAGATCCGGATTAAATGCCTGAAAAGATGCCTGTTGCACATTCACATCCTGCTGTGGCATCATTGGATATCCCATTGGAGGATATCCCATCGGCTGTGCAAACGCCCCCATCGGCTGTCCATATCCCATTGGCTGTGCAAAGGTTCCCATTCCCGGCATTGGCTGTGGTGCCGGTTGCGGTGTCGGTTGCTGTTGTGGTGCTGGTTGTGGCTGCGGTGCCGATTGTTGTGGCGGTGCCGGTTGCGCTTCCGCAGTCTTCTGTGATGCTCCGTCAAGCTCCGGTGCAAACATGCGGTACAATTCTTTTGCAAACTCTGCCGGATACAGCTGCATAATTTCACTATCAATCAAATCGCCAATCTGCATCGTAAATGAAACTTTTACAAAGGTTTTGTTCAAAAAGTCCGGCTTATCATACGAGCCATCGGATGCCAAATCTACAAGATTGGCCACCGGCGGTGTAATGTCTATCTTACGATTTAGCAGGGATGACATGGAAGTTGCTGCCGAACCCATCATCTGGTTCATCGCTTCACCAATGGCACTTAAATGAAGTTCTCCAAGTGGTTCATCCGTTACAGCACCAGTTCCTCCCATCATCAAATCCGTAATAATCTTAACATCATCTTCTTTTAGCACAAGCACGTTGTTGCCATCCAAGCCCTCTTTATAAGATATATGCATCAGGACGCAGGGCTTTTCATATTCATTGGAAAGCTGATCCCAATTCATGTAGGAAACTTTCGGTGTGGTAATATTCACCTTCTGATTTAACAAGGAGCTCAACGTTGTTGCCGCTGTTCCCATGCTAATGTTGGAAACCTCCCCTAATGCATCTTCTTCCTCTGGAGTCAGAAGACTTTCCGGCTCTGTCGCTGTCGCAACATTATCATCAAAAGACATTCCATTTAATAATGCATTAATTTCATCCTGTGATAACATTCCATCCATTTTTCACGCTCACTCCTCTCTCAGTATTTCAGTAATTCGAACTGCATAATTATCATTATAAGAACCTGGCAATGCAGAAAATTTCTTAATATCTCCTACATAAATATCCAGTTCATCTTCTACTTTACGATTTAACTTAATAACATCTCCAACCTGCAGATTCGCAAAATCTGCTATCGACACGGAACTGTTTCCAAGAATCGCCTTAACCGGAACCTTCGCCTTTGAAATCAACGTTTCAATTGCTGCCTGATAGGAGTGATCATCTTTCTCCTGCATTGTGGAAAACCAATATTTTGTATTCAGTTTATCCATGACGGATTCCAGACAGGTAAACGGAAGACAGATATTCATGAGACCGCTTACCTCACCAATCTTAATGGAGATGGTAATAATTGCAATCGTTTCACTCGGCGAAATAATCTGCGCAAACTGTGAATTTGTCTCAATTCGTTCCAGGCGTGGATTAATATTAATAACATTTTTCCATGGCTCCCGTAATAAATTAACACAGATGGTAAAAATCCTCTCCAGAATTGAAAGCTCAATCTCCGAAAATTCCCTGTTTCTTTCCAGGGATGTTCCTTCTCCGCCAAGCAGGCGGTCTATGATGGCATAACCCAGGTTGGCACCCAGTTCCATGATAACATTTCCCTTTAATGGCGAAAAATTAATTACCCCCAAAAGTACCGGATTAGATAAGGCATTGGAAAATTCCGAATAAATAACAACTTCCGAATTCATTACATCGACCTGTACATTTTTACGAAGATATGCCGGCAATTCTGTTGAAAGAAGCCTGCCATAATGCTCAAAAATAATCTCAAGAGTTCTTAAATGCTCTTTTGAGAACTTGGCCGGTCGTGCAAAATCATAATTTTTAACCTGTTTTTCCGGTTGATTCTTCATTTCATCCACATCAAACTCGCCGCTGCTTATCTGATTCAGGAGTCGGTCAATCTCCTCCTGGGACATAACGTCTGCCATTTGTTCTCACCTCCAATTACACGTCCTCTTTGTCTGTCCGGTTATTACAACAGACGTTGTTCTTATTGTACAAGAATCTGTAACGAAACATCATATATCATGTCGGACTGGAAAAGTCCCCTGATTTCCTCCAAGAGTTTCTCTTGAATTTCTATTTTGGAATTCTGTACGGTATCATAGGAATAAGACGAAACAACCATGTCAATCTTGCTGACAATTAAACTCATGGCATTATCAAAGCTTGCCGACAGCTTCGCATAATCTTCATGGGTCTTATCCAACGAAACCGTTGCTGAAACCACTGCATAATGATTCTTTCCATCGGAACTTGGAACAGAAATGGTAAGACTCGTCTTACCTTCGGCATTGGTAACAATCCGCGGATCAATCTGGTCAATTGCCAGTGTCGTATCCGTCTCATATTCCGGCTTTAATTCCAGATCAATAATCTCTGCAATCTTCATCACAAGATTGTTGGTTCGGTTTGCAGTCGGTATTACCGAAAAAATAATCAATACATTTAACACAAGATTAATGATAACCAGGGTTAAAATAATAATATTAAGCGTATTTTTCCTCATGTTATTTCCTTTCACCAATTAATTGGTTGTAAATGAATTGTATATCTTAATTTCCACGCGGCGGTTCTGTGCCCTTCCCTCTGCCGTGGAATTATCAGCAATTGGTATATCTTCTCCGCGTCCCGTACTCTTAATGTAATACGGATCTACTCCAACTTCATCAATAAAATATTTATATACCGAATATGCCCTCCAGAGCGATAGCATTCTGTTATCCGGATATTTTGTGGAATTAATCGGAACATTATCCGTATGTCCTACCACCTCAATCATGTATCCGTCATATTCCAGAATCACACTTCCGACTTTCTGCAGAATCTCCAGTGCTTCCGGTTTTAACTCATCCTTTCCGGAATCAAAAAGGATACCACCATTCAAATTCAGCATAACATAGGAAGAAGTAGCAACAACCTCCACTTCGTCCAAAAGATCCATCTTTCCAAGCTGTTCTTCGATATCCTCAGCCATTTGCTGTGACTCGGCAATCTTTTCTGCCTCAATAGTATCATAGGCTTCTTCCAGCTCGCTCTTATCCGTATCCTGCTCCCCTTCCACATTAAGCCCCATGGAAGTATAATATTCGCTTAACTCAGACAACTGGCTGACACCACTTGAAATCAAGATTCCCTCATCCAATGCAGAGCCTCCACTTGGCATGATACTAAAACTGGACTGCAGGGATGCCATAACCTCCTGAAACTTCTCCACATCCGTACTGGACATGGAAAACAATAACACGAAAAAGCATACCAGCAGATTCATTAAATCACTAAAGGTTGCCATCCACGCCGGTGACCCCGATGAAGGTGGATCTTCTTTTCTCTTTGCCATTACTCTTCACCTCCAGCAGTGTTGTCCACCGAACTGATTCTTTCTTTCGGCGCAAGGAATGACTTTAACTTTTCTTCTATAACACGTGGGTTTTCTCCCGCCTGTATCGAAAGAATCCCCTCAATAATAATCTCCATGGAATGCATTTCTACGTCATTATTACTGGAAAGCTTATTGGCAATTGGCGTACAAACCCAGTTTGCAAGCACCGAACCATAGAATGTGGTTACCAATGCAACCGCCATGGCAGGTCCGATGGAGCTTGGGTCATTTAAGGCCTTTAACATGTTAATCAATCCAATCAGCGTACCAATCATACCCCATGCAGGACCGGCTGCGCCAAGTGCCTGCCAGAAATTTATGTACTTCTTATGACGCATGTCTGCGTTCACAAGTTCTGTTTCCATGATACTACGAACCAGATCCGGCTCGGTTCCGTCCACAACCAGAAGAATTCCCTTTTTCATAAATTCATTATCCAGGTTTCCTGCTGTTTCTTCCAGTGCAAGAAGACCTTCCTTACGTGCCACATTGGACAAATCAATAATACTGCTAATAACCTTCGGAATGTCAAACATCGGCATCTTAAAAGCAAGCGAAATACTCTTTAATCCGCTTATAAAATCATTTACGGAATAGGATGCAAATACTGACATGAACGCACCACCAAATGTAATCAGCATGGATGGAACATCTATAAAACTTATAAGGTTTCCAAAAACTATGCTCATGGTATCCGTATTAAACACAATACCGAAAATCATCAGTACAAATGCCGCAATAAGGCCTATTAAGGTTGCTATATCCATCTATGTTCACCGCCCGTTTTCGTCTAAAGTCAAAATTGCTCTCTTATAAGATATTACTAGATTTTTCACATCCTGTCTACTTTCTTTTACGACAAATTTTCTTCCCGTGGTCAGCGTAAGAACGGTATCCGGTGTTTCCTCCACCGTCTCAATAAGCTCTGAATTAATCATGATTTTGCTGTCATTCAGTCTTGTAAGCTCAATCAAACTGTTCCCTCCCAGTCCATCTCTTTCATGTGAAAAGTCCACAAAAAATAACCTCAAAACATTTTAACACAATTTTTAAAGAAATACAAGACAAGGCCAAAACAAATACATTGTTTTGGCCTTCTATATTTTACCAGAAGTTATCGTTTCAGATTAACCAGTTCTTCAATTAACGTATCTGAAACCGTAATAATTCTTGAGTTTGCCTGGAAACCTCTCTGTGTTGTAATCATTTCCGTAAACTCAGAGGAAAGATCCACATTGGACATTTCCAGAACACCTGCCGCAATCGAGCCGCCGGTTGTAGTTACATCATATCCGATTCCATCAAACAAACCGGAATTCAGTGTTGCCGAATAGTAATTATCACCGACTTTTTCCAGACCGCTCGGATTGGAAAACTTAGCAACTGCTATCTGTCCCAATGTCTTAACATCACCATTACTGTAAGAGCCTACCAGTTCACCGGAATTATTTACCGAAATTCCAGTCAGCTTACCAACTGCCTTACCTGCTCCAAGACCGTCCGGATCACCAAAATCTCCACTTAAATTGGTAGAATCTCCATAAGAAGTCATCTTACCATAATCCACCGTGATATCATTAAATGTCATGTTTGTGGAAACGATTGTCATTTTTGCCCATTCTTCATCAGAAAGTCCCATGTCAGCCTGACTCTTTGGTTCAAGTCCTGCAATAGTAAATTCAAATACCGTTTCTCCGGTTATCGGATCTGTCACGCCGCCGGTCGGCTTACCGGTATTGGCATCAAATGTAATCGTTCCAAGATTAGTATCATCTACCTGAAGATTGGTCTTCTTATTGTTACAATAGATATCTCCCAGCTGCAGATTATATGTATTAACATCGGTATCGCTCTGGATAATATCAATATTTGCCGTATATTCATAACCCAGGCTGTCATAAAACTTAATGCTCATTGGAACCGGCTTATCATTCTTAAACTGGGTATCCTCTTTATTCAGGTTACCAGATACGGTATAATTGGTTGTTGCCACAGGAGTTGTATAAGAAAACTTACTGCTCTTTGGCTGCAATGGCGAAACCGTATCTTTCTGGATTTCCCCGGTTTCTTCATCAACCTGCCATCCCATGACATAAGCACCGGAAGCAGTAACCAGATAACCCGCATCATCCAGTGTAAAATTACCAGCTCTCGTAAAAAGCTGCTTTCCATTACTCTGCACCACAAAAAAGGATTCCCCGGATATCTTTAAGTCAAAGGCATTATCCGTTCTCTGGGAAGCACCTTCTGATGTAATGGAAGAACTAATTGCACCAACATTCGAACCAAGACCAATCTGCTTTGCGTTGGTACCGCCCTTTCCCGTCTCCGGATTTGCTCC
>CAMEUH010000093.1 GCA_945938055.1 uncultured Eubacteriaceae bacterium
GTCCAACATGGCGGCCTGTTTATAATTTAATAAAAATTTAAGTGTTAATTGCTTGACAATGCATAATATATAATATACAATGAGTTTGTTAAAACATTATCAATATCGATTTGAGGTCATATTCCTTAGATTTAGTCAGGGAAACAGACCAATAGTTTACCGTAAAACGGTTAAGGAGGATCATATGAACAAGAATGTAACACAGGTTCCTGAAATTGTTGACAGCGTTGAAGCATTAACAGCGAAGATGACAGCAATCAGGGAAGCGCAGGCACAATTTGCAACATATACCCAGGAACAGGTTGATAAGATTTTCCTGGCAGCAGCAATGGCAGCCAATAAGCAGAGAATTCCGCTTGCAAAGCTTGCCGTTGAAGAAACTGGAATGGGAATTGTTGAAGATAAGGTAATCAAAAACCATTATGCATCCGAATACATTTATAATGCATATAAGAACACAAAGACCTGCGGTGTAATTGAACGTGATGATTCTGCAGGAATTACAAAGCTGGCAGAACCAATTGGTCTTATTGCAGCAGTTATTCCTACAACCAATCCGACATCAACCGCAATTTTTAAGACATTATTATGTTTAAAAACCAGAAATGGTATTATCATAAGCCCGCATCCACGTGCAAAGAAGTCTACCATTGCAGCAGCAAAGGTAGTTCTTGAGGCAGCAGTTGCAGCCGGTGCACCGGAGGGCATTATCGGATGGATTGATGTTCCATCCCTGGAACTTACAAATGAAGTCATGAAGAATTCAGACTGTATTCTTGCGACGGGTGGCCCGGGAATGGTTAAGGCTGCTTATTCTTCCGGAAAACCGGCACTTGGTGTTGGTGCAGGAAATACACCGGTTATTATTGATGAGACAGCAGATGTACTGCTTACCGTAAGTTCCATCATTCATTCAAAGACCTTTGATAACGGCATGATTTGTGCATCCGAACAGTCTGTTATCGTAAGCGAGAAAATATACGATGAAGTAAAGAAAGAATTTATTGCAAGAGGATGCCATGTATGTAATAAGGAGGAGACACAGAAGCTTCGTAATACCATTCTTATTAATGGAGCATTAAATGCCAAGATTGTAGGACAGAAAGCAGCAACCATTGCGAAGCTTGCCGGATTTGAAGTTCCGGAAACAACGAAGATTCTTATTGGTGAAGTAAAGAGTGTGGACATTTCTGAGGAATTTGCACATGAGAAATTATCACCGGTTCTTGCAATGTATAAGGCAAAGGATTTTGATGATGCAGTTGCAAAGGCAGAAAGACTGGTTGCAGACGGTGGATATGGACACACATCTTCCCTTTATATCAATGCAGCAACCGAAAAAGAAAAGATTGCAAAATTTGAAGAGGCAATGAAGACCTGCCGTATTCTCATTAATACACCATCTTCCCATGGTGGAATCGGTGATCTTTATAACTTTGGCATGAAGCCATCCCTTACACTTGGATGTGGTTCCTGGGGCGGCAACTCCGTATCCGAAAACGTTGGAGTGAAGCATTTACTGAATATTAAGACAGTAGCAGAGAGGAGAGAGAACATGCTGTGGTTCAGAGCACCTGAAAAGGTTTATTTTAAGAAGGGATGTCTGCCGGTTGCCTTAAGAGAGTTAGGCGTAATGGGCAAGAAAAAAGTATTTATTGTTACGGACTCTTTCCTTTATAAGAATGGATATACGAAGGCAATTACGGATGAACTGGATGCAATGGGAATGCAGCATACAACCTTCTATGATGTTGCACCGGACCCAAATCTTACCAGCGCAACCAAAGGTGCTGAAGCAATGCGTTTATTTGAGCCGGACTGCATTATTGCAATCGGTGGTGGTTCCGCAATGGATGCCGGCAAGATTATGTGGGTAATGTATGAACATCCGGAAGTAGATTTTCTTGACATGGCAATGCGTTTCATGGATATCAGAAAGAGAGTATATACTTTCCCGAAGATGGGTGAAAAGGCATACTTTGTGGCAATTCCAACATCTTCCGGTACAGGTTCCGAGGTGACGCCGTTTGCGGTTATTACCGATGACAGAACCGGACAGAAGTATCCGCTTGCTGATTATGAATTACTTCCAAAGATGTCCATTATTGATGCTGACATGATGATGAACCAGCCAAAGGGACTGACCTCTGCATCCGGTATTGATGCGCTGACACATGCCCTGGAAGCATATGCATCCATCATGGCAACTGATTATACAGACGGACTTGCGTTAAAGGCAATGAAGAATATATTCAAATATTTACCGTCAGCTTATGAAAACGGCGCAGCGGATGCAATTGCAAGAGAGAAGATGGCTGATGCGTCAACCATGGCAGGTATGGCGTTTGCCAATGCCTTCTTAGGTGTATGTCATTCTATGGCACATAAGCTGGGTGCATATCATCATCTTCCACATGGTGTGGCAAATGCATTACTGATTACAGAAGTAATGAGATTTAACGCATCAGATGTTCCGACCAAGATGGGGACATTTTCACAGTATCAATATCCACATGCATTGGAAAGATATGTGGAATGTGCCGATTTCCTTGGTATAAAGGGAAAGAATGACGAAGAAAAGTTCAATAACTTCATTGACGCCATCGAAGAATTAAAGGAAAAGGTTGGTATTAAGAAGACGATTAAGGATTATGGAATTGATGAAAAGGTATTCCTTGATAAGCTGGATGCAATGGTAGAAGATGCATTTGATGACCAGTGCACAGGTGCAAATCCGAGATACCCGTTGATGAGCGAAATAAAAGAGATGTATCTGAAGGCTTACTACGGTAAGTAATTGATTGATAATGTTTTGGAAAAATCCGGTATGAAAATGCCGGATTTTTTCTGCTTTTTTACGCTTTTTTGGTAAAATAGGGGTAGAAAAAATGTATTTTTTTTGTTAATCTATAAATAGCATGATTTTTAGAGCGGAGCGTAAAGAGTTATGAGGTTAAATGAAATTCCAAGGCATTCAGAAATTGTTCTGACAGTAAAGGATAGCAGCACAACTCTTGATTTTCGGACAAGAGTACGGGATGTTATCGGTGAAAATGGAATATGGGTGGATATTATTAAGGACGGAAAGGGCCGTTCCGTAAGCTTTACGGGCGTTCCGGTTTCACTTTCCTACGCCAGTGGAAACAGTAAGCCGGTTGTATGGAGTCTTGTTACGGTAAAGCTTCTTAAGGTTGGCGGTGAATTAAAGCAGGCCATTGTTACCTCGGTTGAAGGGGAAGAGGTAAACAGAAGAAGAGTATACCGTCAGAAAATCAATCTTCCGGGTGTGGTGGATTATGGAGCAGACCAGGAAGAGGTTATGGTTAAGGATGTAGGTTCTACCGGATTTTCCTTCATTAGTGACGGAAATTCCGTACGGCATGGGACAAGCATCATGATTGTATGTACCTATCAGGATGGAGAAACGCAGATTACCCTAAATGGTAAGATTGTCCGCGTTCAGGATTTGGATGATGGGAAAATATGTTATGGCTGCAAATTTAGTGGAAGAACTGATTTGCTGAATAAGTATATCCGGAGAAAGAAACGGGAAGAAAATTCAAAATAAATGCCGCAGCGGTGGGAGAAAGAATGAATTATATTGTTATGGACCTGGAATGGAATCAGAGTCCACTGGGAAAAGAATTTGAAATAAAAAACATGCCATTTGAAATTATTGAGATTGGTGCGGTAAAGCTGGATGAACAGCTAAATGAAATAGGACGGTTCCATAAACTCATTAAGCCAAAAGCATATAAGGACCTTCATTATAAAACCAAGGAGATCGTACATCTTACCATGGAGGAACTAAACAAAGGTGAGCCTTTTGCAAAAGCAATCAAGGCTTTTCTTGAGTGGTGCGGTGAAGAGTATATTTTTTGTACATGGGGAACCATGGACCTTATGGAACTGCAGAGGAACATGAAGTATTTTGGAATGGGTGAGGTCTATACCACGCCCATTAAGTTTTATGACATACAGAAATTTTTCAGTCTGCTTTATGAGGATGGCAAACAGCGGCGAACCCTGCAGTATGTGGTGGATTACCTGCATCTTGGGGAAGAGTTTCCGTTTCATAGTGCGCTTAATGATGCCTTATATACGGCATTTGTCATTCAACATATCGATTTTGAGCATATTCGCAAAAATTATTCCATTGACTGTTATCATATTCCTGCAAATAGAAAAGAAGAAATACACGCTGTTTTTGATACTTACGAAAAATATATATCCCGCGGTTTTGAAACGAAGGAGGAGTTGATGCTGGACAGGGAAGTACTGGCACTTACCTGTTATGCGTGTGGTAAGAACTGTCGAAAGAAAATCCGCTGGTTTTCCAATAATAACAGCAAGACATACCATGCCCTGGGAGTGTGTAAGGAGCATGGATACCTGAAAGGAAAAATCCGTTTAAAGCAGGCAGAGAATGGGCTGTATTATGCTATTAAAACCACGAAGCTGGTGGATGAAGCAGGCGCAGAAATAGTCCGCCAGAAGCAAAATTTTCTGCGGGAAAAGCGGAGAGAACGCAGAAGAAGGATAGCACTTTTAAAAGACGAAGGAAGATAGAATAATGAGAAAAGAGGGGCAAGCCGTGATGGGAATTGTTATAGGAAATTTTTGTGGACAAAAACAAAGCTATTTGATATGTTATTTATAGAAAATATTTTATATGATGAAACATATTAACATTAGTAATTAAAGGAGGGTTCAAATGAATAAACGGTTATTAAATTCCTTGTGCATATTAAACATGGTTCTCTTCATATCCTGTATTGCATTCTTTTGTTATGCGTTGTCAGAGATGAGGGAAATTTCCAGGAAATATGATGAAATTCAGGAAAGAGTCCAGATACTTGCGGAAGAGAATAAAGCGAATATAGAGGAAAACAATTTCGCTAAAACAGAATATCCATCCATAGAATATTTTTCGGAGGACTCAACGCAGAATTTGACAGAAGAATCTTCCGATGCTGCTACGAAAAAAGTTTATTTTCAAGAAAATTAGTGAAGTGCAGAGTTGAAAATTCAATATTTTTGACTCTGTTTTTCCTTATAGCAAACTAATTAAATGGAGGATAAAATAATGGAGAACGATTTTGTAACAGATTATATGAAGGAGTAGCAAGAGAAGAATAAGAAATAGGTTATTTATTTTGGGCATGGTTAAATACCATATTAAATAATGTTTATAACAATACGGTGGGTGCTAACGGGAAAAAGGACATTTCCTTGAACCAGGGAACAAACGGTTCAGGGAAATGTCCTTTTTTATAAAAACAAAAAAATGTGACCTTTTACAGATTCAATTTATCTAAAGAATGTAAGGTTAAACAGTACTGTTAAATTTAATATGAAACTTAAGGAGAAATCAAATGGAGAAAAATGCATTTGGGGAACTGGTGATGGAATCAGAGCTGTCATTATACCGCGTGGCAAAATCCATTCTGCAGGATGATAATGACTGTGCAGATGCCATAGGAGAGGCAGTTACGAAAGCATTTGAAAATCTGCATACGCTGAAAAAAGATGAATATGCCAAAACATGGCTGATACGGATTCTGATTAATGAGTGTTTCGCGTTAAGGCGGCATGCGAAGCGGTATGTCCTTCAGGGAGAAGAACAGGAACTGGAATTTATCATGGAAAGCAGCGAGGATGCAGAAGAAGGGGCTGATTATTCAAAGCTTTATGAAGCAATCAGACGTTTGTCAGAAAAAAACAGGCTGGTAATTGTACTATATTATCTGGAAGGATATTCGGTGAGGGAAATTGCCAGACTACTGAGAATGGGAGAAAGTGCAGTAAAAAACAGAATGGCAAGGGCAAGAAAGAAAATGAAAGAAACATTGAAGGAGGAACAAGTGTGATGGATGATTTAAATTTAGATGGATTATATTCAAAAGTTCCGAGGATAGTTCATAACAGACTTAGTGAAGTCGTTACAAAACAGGTGCAGGAAGGAAAGCAGGGAAATGTGATTCAGATATCAGAGAAAAGAGGGAAAAAGATTTCGTATAAAAAGGTGCTGATTGTTTTACTGGCCGCAGTAATGGTACTCGGAACAACAGTATTTGCGGATAATATTTATCATATCCTGATTAAAAAAGATGGATATAAGACGGAAATTCTTAAAGAATCAGAAGGAAATACGGAAAGCCTTGGTGAGTTTGAGGAATTTGATTATGTTGCCTTGAAATACAATTATATTCCTGAGGGATATGTATCTGAATTAGAAAAACAGCTGAATTCGGAACAGTATTTAAAATATGCAGATTCGAAGGCGGAGATGGTTGGAATTAATAAACTTTATTCAGAAAACGGCGGCTGGATTTCGCCTTTAATTTGTGAGGCAAATTCTGATGATAAAGTCTCGGAAATCTACAGCACGAAAAACGTGGAGGAACTAAATTTCGTTGGGAAGAAAGTATATATTATCAGTAAATATACCACGGATACAATGGGGTGTGACAAGGAATGCTATGTATTTTTTGAAGACAGCAGTTACTATGCGGTTATTGAAATGAATTCCATTGTGTCGATGGAAGATGCAAAAAAATTTGTCCAAAATTGTTCTCTGGAGGGAACCAATGAACCGTGGATGCCGGATGCCACTGTGATTTCCAGGGAAATAATTTATAAAAATAGTTTTACCGCAGGAAATCAGGTAATACAAAAAACCGTAAATTATGGTCCGGATTGGAATTGGCTGTTTACACAGTTTCATCAGCAGGGAGAAACCATTGAAAATGACGGATGCGAATTTACGCTAAATAGCTACAAATATATTGATAATATCAGTGAATATGCTGATAAGGGGAAATTCAGCATTGAAGTAAAACAGGATTGGTTCGATGAGAAGGGTAATATTCTTCCGCGTCATGTGGAGATTGTAAAACAGGGAGACGGAATCAAGACGGTTGATGAGGTTATTGATGAAAGGGATATACCGGTAAAGCTTCTGGTTGTGAATTTTACTGTGGAAGTGAAGGAAAATCCATATAATAGAAAAATACATATAATGCCATTTCTTGAGTTAGACGGATTACAGGAAAATTATCCTGAAGCCGGGACATATGAGCAGGGCGGAATCAGAGGTCATGGAGAGGCAATTTATAACGATATTGGGATAGATGAGGGTGAAGGATTCGATTATGCGGATTTGAAAGTTGGGGATGTTGTTTCCTATAATCTGATTTATGTTGTGGATGAAGAGGATATGAAACATGTGGGACTGGTGTTTGATCATACGCATATCATACGTACTTCATTCGATTTGAGAGCACAGTAATTGAATAAATCGGTTCCCTGGAGAATAAAGAATAGAAAAAGACGTGAATTTGACCTACAAAATTTGTAAGCCAAAATTCACGTCTCCTTTTTGCATTTTATCATTATTAGAATCTCAGTTTCCGTCTGCGATATCCGCGTCTGCGCTTTCGTGTTTTCATGACTTCCTTTCCATATTCTGAATAATTCATGAAAATTAGTCCTAAAAGGATAATGGTAAGGAACAAAAATGCTACAACACCATAAATAATATGTATCGCATTGATTACAATATAATCCTTTATAACCAGTGGCGTCTGCTCCTTTTCCGGAAGGTAAGGGAGATTGGTTGGTCTGGAAGCAGTACTGGTATTGCTGGTTGTGGAAACAAGAAGCTCTGAATTGCCGACAACCACATCACCATATTTAAACTGAACGGTAGCAAAGGTATCTCCGGATGCAGCATCGCGGCTGATGACCATGTCGATATCATCGCTTGTGACACCAACAGGAACCGTTACGGCTGAGGATGCCAGCGAAAAGGAAACATTGGATTTGCCGAACACGCTGGAATTATAATAACTGGAATCATTTAAAAGTCCGCTGGTGTCTGAGGAATTTAAAGTCAGCTTTTCAAAATTGTTAAAACCATATTCAAAAAGAGCCGTCGTATCCACAAAACGCTGTTCCGGTTCATCGCAAAGAAGCACAACCGCAATCAGATTCATGTCGCCTTTGGTTGCAAAGGTACACAGGGTATATTTGGATTCGTCCGTAAAACCGGTCTTTCCGCCTACCGCATATTCATAATAATACTGGCTGTTTTTCTTAAGCATCTCATGACGCTGGTAAATGGTACGTTCATAGCCATATTTATTGGTTGGCGGGATTACGTAGGACAAGGTATTCATCATTTCAATGATAGTGGAATTATTCATGCATGCACGTGAAAACATGGCAATGTCGTAAGCGGTAGTGTAATGCTCTGGGTTATTTAAGCCGCTGGCATTGGCAAAGTGGGTGTTCAGGGCACCAAGTTCGGCAGCACGCGCGTTCATCATTTCGGCAAATGCAGGTACGGAACCTGCAACATGTTCTGCCAGACCATATGCCACATCATTGGCAGACTTAAGAAGCAGGGCATACATAGCCTGTTCTACGGTAAATTGCTCTCCTTCCACAATATCAAGCTTGGCGTCTTCCCATGTGACACTATGTTCCGCATCATAAGAAAATGTAACGGTTTCCGATAAACTACAGTTTTCGATTACAAGGAGTGCAGTCATAAGCTTTGTGACACTGGCAGGATATGCCTTAATGTGACTGCTCTTCTCATAAAGAATCGTACCGGTATCCGCATCGATTAAGATGGCACTTCCGGCGGAAACTTCGGGTGGAACTGGCCAGCCTTCTCCCATGTCGGTTATGTCTTCACCGGAAGAATTATCGTTTTCAGGAGGGGCTGAAGTCTCCCCATTTTGTGTGGCATTATCAGTATTCTGGGGTATTGTATTATATATAATGTCATTCTGTGCATATGTAACCTGTGATGTACATAAAATGAGCATCATTATCATGATGATGGACAAAATTAATCTTCTATTTCTCATTATTACCTTTTGCCTTTTTCCTGGTATTGTTTCGCTTAATGACCTTAAGTCTTGTAAATTCCTCACGTTCCTTTTCTTCCAGTGCATTGGAAATATCATGTACCAGTGTAGTATAGGTAGGAATGGTGATATTCTTAAGGGCGTTGGAAGAAAAGGAAC